>NZ_JBEPQF010000010.1:0-256458 GCF_040547695.1 Bradyrhizobium sp. JR4.3
GTTTGTGGGGGCGGGGGGGTTGAGGCGGCGCCGGCCCCCCCGCGTGGACCCCCACTTATGTGTGGTTGTGCCCCTGATGGGGGCCCCGGGCGGCCGGCCCCCCCCCCGCGGCGTTTCTCAGGCGAAGGTGATGTTCTGGTCGCGCAGCGGCACCGAACGGATGCGTTTGCCCGTCGCCGCGAAGTACGCATTGAGCACCGCCGGCGCTGCGACGCCGATGGTCGGCTCGCCGACACCGCCCCAGAACCCGCCGCTCGGCACCATTACCGACTCCACCTTCGGCATCTCGTTGATGCGCATCGAATTGTAGGTGTCGAAGTTGGTCTGCTCGATCTTGCCGTCCTTGACGGTGCAGCCGCCGTAGAACAGCGCGGAGAGGCCATAGACGAAGGAGCCCGCGATCTGCCGCTCCACCTGCGCCGGATTGACGACGTAGCCGGGATCGGTGGAGGCGACGATGCGATGCACCTTGATCTTGTTGCCGTCGGTCACCGAGATCTCGGCGGCGCCGGCGACATAGCTGCCATAGCCCATCACCTGCGCGATGCCGCGATAGATGCCTTGCGGCGCCGGGGTGCTCCAGCCGATCTTCTCCGCCACGGCATTGAGCACGGCCAGATGCTTGGGGTGATTGCCCATCAGCTTGCGGCGAAACTCGAGCGGGTCCTGGCCTGCGGCCTGGGCCAGCTCGTCCATGAAGCATTCCATGTAGATCGCGTTTTGATTGACGTTGACGCCGCGCCAGAAGCCCGGCGGAACGTGCGGGTTGCGCATCGCATGCTCGACCAGGAGGTTTGGCACGGAGTAACCGAACGCGGCTTCGCCGGACTGGGCGACGCCCTGGAATGCGGCCGGATCCATGCCGTTCTGCAGCGCTTCGGGGCGGAGCGAGAACAGGATCGATTGCCCGGACAGGCGGTAGTGCAGCGCGACCAGATTGTTGTCCGCATCGAACGCGCCGGTCATCTTGCACTGGGTGATCGGGTGATATCTGCCGTGCGCCATGTCCTCTTCGCGCGACCACAACAGCTTGATCGGCGTGCCCGGCATCTGCTTGGCGATCAAGACGGCCTGACGGACATAGTCGGTCTGGCCGCGCCGGCCGAAGCCGCCGCCGGGCATCACCTTGTGCACGTCGCACTTCTCCGCCGGCAGGCCCGACGCTTCCAACGTGGCGGCGAAGGCCGCCTCGCCATTCTGCGTGCCGCACCAGACCTCGCACTTGTCGGCCGTGTAGAGCGCCGTGGCGTTCATCGGCTCCATCGTGGCGTGGTTCTGGTAGGGATAGCTGTAGACGGCCTCGATCTTCTTGGCGGCACCGGCGATCGCCGCCTTGGCGTCGCCGTTCTTGTTGCCGACATAGGCCGGCTGGTCGTTGGCGAGACCCTCGGCCAACCACTTTGCAATCGACTCGCTCGAGACCTTGGCGTTGTCGCCCTCGTCCCAGACGATCGGCAGCGCCTCCAACGCGGTCTTGGCCTGCCACCAGGTATCGGCAACAACCGCGACCGCGGTGTCGCCGACCTTGACGACCTTCTTGACGCCTTTCATGTCGGTGATCTTGGCTTCGTCATAGCTCTTCAGCTTGCCGCCGAACACCGGGCAATCCTTGATCGCGGCGTTCAGCATGCCCGGCAGCTTGACGTCGATGCCGTAGATCATGGTGCCGGTGGTCTTCTCGGCGGTGTCCAGCCGCTTCACGCCCTTGCCGATCAGCTTCCAGTCCTTGGGATCCTTCAGCTTGACGTCGGCCGGCGGCGTCAGCTTGGCCGCGGCCTCGGCGACCTTGCCGTAGGTCGTGGTCTTGCCGGACGGCGTGTGGGTGATGACGCTGTTGGCGGCCGTGCATTCGGACGCCGGCACGTTCCACGCCTCGGCGGCGGCCTGGATCAGCATCACGCGTGCGGTGGCGCCGCCCTTGCGGACATAGTCTTGCGAGGAGCGAATGCCGCGGCTGCCGCCGGTCGAGAAATCGCCCCAGACGCGCTTGCGGGCGACGCTCTGGCCCGGTGTCGGATATTCGGTCGAGACCTTCGACCAGTCGCATTCAAGTTCCTCGGCGACGAGCTGGGCAAGGCCGGTGAGCGAGCCCTGGCCCATTTCGGAGCGGGCGATGCGGATGACGACGGTGTCGTCGGGCCTGACCACGACCCAGGCGCCGATCTCGGGGGAGCCGTCGGCCGCGCGGACCACGGCGGGGCCGCCGAAGGGGATATCGAGGCCGATTGCGAGACCTGCGCCGACCGCGGCGGTGCCGATGACGAAGGCACGGCGGTTCATGCTGGGAGAGACATGCTTGTTCATGTGGCGGCTCCTTACGCGCTTGCGATCGTGTGGATCGCTTCGCGCACCTGCTGGAAGGTGCCGCAGCGGCAGATATTGGTGATGGCCTCGTCGATGTCGGCGTCGGTCGGCTTCGGCTTCTCGTTCAGCAGCGCCGCCACCGCCATGATCATGCCGCTCTGGCAATAGCCGCATTGCGGCACGTCCTGGGCAATCCAGGCTTCCTGCACCTTGTGCAGTGCGTTGCCGGAGGCGAGCCCTTCGATGGTCGTGATCTTCTTGCCTGCGGCCTCGCCGACCGAAACGCCGCAGGAGCGGGTGGCGACGCCGTCGATGTGAACGGTGCAGGCGCCGCATTGTGCAATGCCGCAGCCATATTTCGTGCCGGTCAGGCCGGCATTCTCGCGGATCGCCCAGAGCAGGGGCGTATCCGGCTCGACGTCGAGCGTGAAGGTTTTTCCGTTGATTGTTAGGTTTGCCATCGCAGTCCCCTGATTGGCCCAATCCACCGATTGGACTCAGGGGCGCAATGTGTCCGGCAAATTGGAAACGTTCAAATCAACAGTCCGGGGGGTAGCCGCCAGAGATTTGCTCCCTGGGCGGCCCGCGGCACGGCTTGGGGCGACGTCTACCGGCTTCCGTGCGCAGACGCCCTTGGAACCGGAGCGACAGTTTGTCTCTTTTGCCGGGGTGCAAGTCGACAATGCTCTGCTACAGTGGAATCAGCCAAAAAGAGGTTCCATGAACGTACCGCAGCCTTGCAAAGTCCTGATGCTCTATCCGCTGTTCTCGGCAGAGTCCTTCTGGAGCTTTGGCGAATCCTGCAAAGTGTTGGGCGTGAAGCGCCCTGCGGCCCCTTTGGGGCTGATCACCGTTGCCGCGATGTTGCCCGAGCACTGGACGGTCCGGCTGATCGATTGCAACACGGAAGCCTTCAGCGACGAGGATCTTTCCTGGGCCGACGTCGTCTTCACGGGCGGAATGATGCCGCAGCAGGCCGACACGCTGCGCCTGATCGAAATTTGCCGTGCCGCGGGCAAGCCGGTGGTCGTCGGCGGTCCCGATCCCACCTCAAGCCCCCATATCTATGAGAGGGCCGACTTCCAGGTGCTCGGAGAGGCCGAGAGCGTTCTCCACGAATTCGTCGCGGCCTGGGACAGTGGCGCCCGCTCCGGCGTCTTCATCGCGCCAAAATTCCAGGCCGACGTCACCAAGACGCCGGTGCCGCGCTTCGACCTGCTGAAGTTCGAGGACTACCTTTATCTCGGTGTGCAGTATTCCCGCGGCTGCCCGTTCACCTGCGAGTTCTGTGATATCATCGAGCTCTATGGCCGGGTGCCGCGAACCAAGACGAATGAGCAAATGCTGAACGAGCTCGACAGGCTCTACGCCATGGGCTACCGCGGCCATCTCGACTTCGTCGACGACAATTTCATCGGCAACAAGAAGTCGCTGCGGCTGTTCCTGCCCCAGCTCGCCGAATGGCAGCGTGCTCACGGCTATCCCTTCGAATTGTCGACTGAGGCCTCGGTCAATTTGGCCGACGATCCCGAGCTATTGGAGCTGATGGGCGCGGCGAATTTCTTCGCCATCTTCGTCGGTATCGAAAGTCCGGATCCGGCGACGCTGGTCGCGATGCGGAAGAAGCAGAACACGCGGCGGAACATCGCCGAGAGCATCCACAAGATCTACGCCGCGGGCATGCTCGTCACCGCCGGTTTCATCGTCGGCTTCGACAATGAGAAGCTCTCGATGGCGGATGCCATGATCGACTTCATCGAAGAGGCGGCGATCCCCGTCAGCATGGTCGGCCTGCTCTATGCCTTGCCGAACACGCAGCTCACGCGCCGCCTCGAGCGCGAAGGCCGGCTGCACCCGGGCCACGATTTGGCGCCGACCATCGGCGCCGATCAGTGTACCGCTGGGATCAACTTCGATCCGGTGCGCCCGTTGCGCGACATCCTGACGGACTACAAGCGCGTGCTGGAGCACATCTATAGCCCAGAGGCCTATGCAAGGCGCGTTGATCGCCTGATGACGCTGCTCGACCGGTCCAAGCAGCGCCAAGAGCTCGCCGAGGGCGATATCCGCGCCGGGCTCGGGGCGATGGAAACGGTGCACAAGGTGGTCACAGCCCTTCCCGAGGCGCGCGGGCCGCTGTGGCAGACCTTCATGAGCTGCGCCAAGCGCGACACCTCATCGGCGCGGATCGCCGTGCAGATGATTGCCGCCTATGCCCATCTCGGGCCGTTCTCGCGCAAGGTCATCGCTGCCATCGATCAGCGCCTCGCTGCGCTCGACGAGGAGACGGTCATTCCGGCCGCGACTGTCGAGGTGACGGCAGCCCGCCATCTGGCCTGACGGTCTACTCCACCGCCAACCGCAAAAAGCTCATCACGCTGCCGAGCGCGGCGAAGCCGGCGCCAAGTGCCAATGCCACGACTGCGCCGTCGTGACCGGCCAGCGAGAAGCAGGCTGCGGCGAGCGCGGCCCCCGTCGTCTGCCCGGTCAGGCGCGCGGTGGCGACGATGCCGGAGGCGCTGCCGCTGCGATGTGGCGGCGCGCTCGACATCACCGCCTTCATGTTCGGCGCCTGGAAGAAGCCGAACCCCATGCCGCAGATCACCATCCGCCAGATGATGTCGGGGATCGCAGGATTGGCCGGCAGCATCGCCAGCAGCGCCATGCCGAGGCCGAGCATCACGAGCCCAATGCCGCCGAGCAGTCCGACCGCGTGCCGGTCGGAGAGGCGTCCCGCGATCGGCGCCATGATGCCGACCACCAGCGGCCATGGCGTCATGAAGAAGCCGGTCTCGACCTGCGAACGCCCCAGCACGTCCTCGAAATAGAACGGCAGCGAGACAAAGGCGAGGCCCTGCACCGCGAACGAGCATACCGCGGTCGCCGCCGACAGCGCGAACATCGGCCGACTTAACAGATCGATCGGCAGCATCGGCGCGGGATGGTCGGCATGGCGGCGCGTCAGGATGAAGCCGAGCACCAGGGCCGTGAGCAGCTCGATGCCCACGACCACTGGTGACAGATTGTGCGCAGCACTGCCGATGCCCGTGATGAACAACCCGAGACAGGCCGACGCCAGGATCGCGCCGAGGAAGTCAAAGCCGTGATCGGCGCGCGGCGTTTTCGGCAGCATCGCAAAGCCGATGCCGATCGCGACGAGGCCGAACGGGATGTTGACGGCGAACAGCCATGGCCACGGGCCGAGCGCGAGGATGGCGGAGGCGATCGAGGGACCGAAGGTGAAGGCGGTCGCGACCACCAGCGCGTTGTGGCCGAAGCCGCGGCCGAGCATCCGGCCGGGATAGACGAAGCGCACCAGCGCCGTGTTGACGCTCATGATGCCGCTCGCACCTAACCCTTGCAGCGTGCGCGCAACCAGCAGGCTCTCCAGCGACCAGGCCACCGCGCAGAACAGCGAGGCGATGGTGAACAGGATCAGGCCGCCGAGATAGATGCGCTGGTGCCCGACGATCTCGCCGAGTGCTCCCAACGGCAGCAGGGTCGCCACCAGCGCGATCTGGTAGACGTTGACCACCCAGACCGATTGCTCAGGGCTGACATGCAGGTCGCCGGCAATGGCGGGCAGCGCGATGTTGGCGATCGCGGTGTCGAGCGAGGCCATCGCCAGCGCGGTGAAGATCGCGGCAATGGCCCAGCGCCGCTGTGCGGGCGGAAGGCCGTCGGAAATGGTGTGGTCGGGCTTGCGCGCGGCGGCGGGTAACGTGATTGTCATTGCGTTAGCGCGTTGCTCCGGCGGCCGGCTCCAGGGGACTTGGCATGTACTACGGCGCGGCCGCCTTCCACAGGCATATGCTTGCATGCAGTGTATGCGCGAAGGCTGGGCGATGATTCCGGGCGCCGGCGTATGATCGCATGAGCTGCTGCAATGTCAGGGGAGCGCCATGCACATCGTCGTTTTGCCCGGTGACGGCATCGGGCCCGAGATCACGACCGCGACATCAGGCGTGTTGCGTGCCGCCTCCGAGCGCTTCCAGCTCAATCTGCGGCTGGAGGAGCACGCAGTTGGCCATGCGAGCCTCAAACAATTCGGCACGACGGTGCGCCCCGAGCTGCTCGACATCGTCCGCGCCGCCGACGGCCTGATCCTCGGGCCGACAGCGACTTTCGACTTCAAGGACGAGGCCCGCGGCGAGATCAACCCGT
This sequence comes from Bradyrhizobium sp. JR4.3, assembly GCF_040547695.1. NCBI lineage: Bacteria > Pseudomonadati > Pseudomonadota > Alphaproteobacteria > Hyphomicrobiales > Nitrobacteraceae > Bradyrhizobium > Bradyrhizobium sp. JR4.3. Next base: position 6,469 of record NZ_JBEPQF010000010.1, read on the forward strand.
CGCGGCATTTTCGCAAGAACCTCGACCTCTACGCCAATGTCAGGCCGGCTCGTACCTATGCGGGGCGGTCCGGCCGGGCCGGCGATTTCGACCTCGTCGTGGTGCGCGAGAACACGGAAGGGTTTTACGCCGACCGCAACATGGAGCAGGGCAATGGCGAGATGCTGGTCACGCCTGACGTCGTGATCTCGCTGCGCCGGATCACTCGCCATTGCTGCGAGCGCATCGCGCACGCGGCGTGCCGGCTGGCGATGAAGCGGCGCAAGCATCTCTCCATCGTGCACAAGGCCAATGTGCTCAAGCTCGGCGACGGCATGTTCCTCGACATCTGCCGCGAGGCGGCGAACGCCTATCCCGGCCTCGCCGTCGACGACATCCTCGTCGACGCCATGATGGCGCATGTTGTACGCAACCCCGACCGCTTCGACGTCATCGTCGCCACCAACATGTTCGGCGACATCCTGTCCGATCTCACCGCAGAGCTTTCCGGCAGCCTCGGCCTCGGCGGCTCGCTTAATGTCGGTCACAGCCACGCCATGGCGCAGGCCGCGCATGGCTCGGCGCCTGACATAGCAGGGCAGGATGTCGCCAATCCGGTCTCGCTGGTCCTGTCGACGGCCCTGCTGCTGGCCTGGCACGGCGAGAACAGCGGCGCGGTACGGTACGAGGAAGCCGCTCGTGCGATCGAGGTGGCGGTGGCAAAAGCGATCGGCGAAGGCAGGGCAACGCGCGATGTCGGCGGAAAGCTCGGCACCATCGCGGCGGGGGCCGCGATCGCAGAGATCTTGCAGGCGGAGTGAGGTGGTCCTGCGGGTCTTGCGTGTTTTTTTAAAGGCTCAAAACAAAAAACGCGAAAACAACCCCATGCACAGTAGAAGGCCCCTTGATTAATAAGGGATTTCCGAAACGCGCAGCGACGACATTTGCCGCGGCCATGACGTTGACGCGTCGGGCAAAACACTGGCAGGATGCCAGGACTGCACCGGTCCGCAAAAGACCATGTGTGCTTCCCGTGAAGGAGCGATGCCCGCTCCTGTGCTGAAGCAGATCTACGCGGGCAGCTCCGGCATTCACCTTTTGGACCCGTTGCAGACGTTAGGCTGGATATGTTGCCTTTTCCACCGCACGTTGAGGTATCATAAATTCTGAACTGCTAGCTGGGTTGTATGGCCTGGATTGTTGCCTTCGCAGTCTTAGTGTTTGTTTACCGTCGCGCGACGCGTGCTGGCGACCGGCTTGCGGAACTGAAACCGACGGGAATGCTGCGCTCGCCGTTGTTCTACGCACAAACGGCGCTCCTTTGCATTCTAGTGGTGCTTATGTTGGCTCCGGGTTACCTGCCACACGAGCGGTGGGCTGTTGCCGCCTATCTTGTCGTCCTGGTGATCGTGGTAGCAGCGCTCTTGTTCGTGCGGCGCGCATTGAAATGGCGCTACCCCGTTTAATGTGATCACTTCCGCTTATGGCCCTTACGTCGCTTGGCATACGGCATCGGCAGGTCCGGAGTCTGGCTAGAGCAGAAGTCATCGCCTCCGGTGCAGACTGCCGCCTTTGACCTGACCCGGTCATCAGTGCAGCTTGGACCAACGTAGAACAATGGCTGTTCTCAGCCGGGGTGTATGAGATCGGATTGGTAATGAAACGACGAGAATTCCTGACTCTGGTTGGTGTGGCGTCTGCGTTGCCTCTGGCAGCGCGAGCACAGCAAGTGAAGCGAATGCCCCGAATTGGCCTTCTCCTCCCCCCACCGCGGAATTTGGAAGTCGACGCGTTCCTCAAGGGACTCAGCGATCTCGGATGGGTTAACGGCGTGAACGTTCATGTCGAATATCGCGACGCCGGTGGCGACGACGGCAAGCTGCCGGCGCTTGCGAATGAACTCGTCGCTCTTGATGTTGACGTTCTCGTCACAGCCACATTCCCCGGGATTCTTGCCGCTCACAACGCGACGGCAAAAATTCCGACCGTAATGATCGTGGGCCCCGATCTGGTGACCATAGGCCTTGCAGCCAGCATGGCTCATCCTGGCGGCAACATCACGGGGCAAACCTTTTTCCTCACAGAACTGGCTGCAAAGCGCCTGGAGATTCTCGCAGGCTTGGCTCCCTCGACCAGACGCGTGGGGGTGCTCATGCAGCGAGGAAATCCACTGAACAACGCTACAATGAGCACCATGAGGAACGCGGCGCAGGCATTGAAGATGGAGCTACTACCTATCGAGGTCGACGTTCCCGGCGATCTCGAAAGCGCGCTGTCACTCGTCGGCTCTAACCCGATGGACGGCCTCGTGATCACGGACGCAAACGCGTTTGTCACCAACACGTCCATGGTCGCCGCTATCGTGGACAGGTGCAGGGTGCCATCGGTTGCCGCACCCATCGTCGCCTCCCGCGGGGCCGCCCTGATGGGTTACGGTGTGGACTTCACCGCAATGTTCCGCCACGCGGCTGTTTTCGTCGACAAGGTATTGAAGGGTGCCAACCCCGCCGAGATTCCCATCGAGCAGCCGACGCAGTTCAAGACCGTCATCAACCACAAGACCGCAAAGGCGCTCGGCGTCGAGATACCTCCGTCGTTGCTGGTGCGCGCGGACGACGTGATCGAATAACGGCGGCGGCCTTTCGGCGAGCGGGCGAGCCAATTCGCTCAGAACTGATACCTCCTCAGCCCCCCATCCACCGGGATCACCGTGCCCGTGATGTAGCGCGCCACGGGCGACGCCAGAAAGACCGCGAGCGCGGCGAGGTCTTCGGGCTCGCCCCAATAGCCGACAGGAATCTCCTCCTCCGCGAACCGCTCGCGATAATCGGGCGCGTAGTTGCGGCGGATCTGTTCGCTCATGATGCGGCCGGGCGGGATGCAGTTGATGGTGATGCCGTGCTCGCCGATCTCGCGCGACAGGCCCTTGGCCCAGGCGTGCACGGCGGCTTTGGCGGCGAACGCGGCGTTGAGGCCTTCCGGCTCGGACTTGCCGGTGATGTTGACGATGCGGCCCCATTTGCGTTCGATCATCTGCGGCAGCAGCGCATGCGCGATGCGGCGATAGCTGGTGAAGTTCAGCGCGATCGCTTCGTCCCATTGGCTGTCGGGCGCATCGACGGGGAGGGGGCGGCTGCCGCCGGCATTGTTGATGAGGATGTCGACATGGCCGAGCTCGCTCACGGCGAAGGCCGAAATCCTCTCCGCCGCGTCCTTGGCCATCACGTCCTGCTCGAATGGCGTGATCAGACCGGAGCCGACTTCGCTCACCAGCTCGGCGAGCAGGTCGGTGCGCCGTGCCACGCCGACGACGCGCACGCCTTCAGCAGCCAAGCCCTTGGCGATGGCGCGGCCGATGCCGACGCTCGCTCCGGTGACGACGGCGGTTTTCGATTTGAGCCCGAGATCCATGGTGACACGCCCTCTTGTTTGCTTTTCTGCTTGTCGCTGTTGGCTTGGCTGTTCGTTTTTTCTGTTCGTTTCCTGCCTTGGCCCCGTCGGCCTGATTTGCCCGACCGGGACGAGCAGTGGTAACCAAGAGCCGCGTTGAAGGAAACACGAAAAAGAAAAGGCGCCGAGCGATGGTCTGGGATCCGCAGCAATATCTGAAATTCTCCGGCCACCGGCTCCGGCCCGCCGTCGACCTCTTGATGCGGATTCCGGATGCTGGTCCGCGTGCGGTTGCCGATCTTGGCGCCGGCGCCGGCAACGTCACCAGGCTGATCAAGGAGCGTTGGCCGGACGCGACGGTGACCGGTGTCGAGGGTTCGGCCGAGATGGTTGCCGCCGGCCGCAAGGCGGCGCCGGACGTGGAATGGTCACACGAGGACCTCGGCCACTGGCGCCCGACGAAGCAATATGATGTCGTCTATTCCAATGCCGCGCTGCACTGGCTGCCCAATCATGCGGCCCTGTTTCCATCGATCATGGAGAAGGTGACGCCTGGCGGAATGCTCGCGGTGCAGATGCCGCGAAACTTTCTAGCGCCCTCGCATGTGCTGATCGGCGAGACCGCGCTGAACGGTCCCTGGCGGTCCAAGGTCGAGCATCTCGTCACGCCGCCGCCGGTCGAAGCGCCGGCCTATTATCACGGTCTTCTTGCTCCGATGTCGGCCAATATCGACATCTGGGAGACCGAATATCTGCAGGTGCTGGAAGGCGAGAATCCCGTGAAAGAGTGGACCAAGGGGACTTGGCTGACGCGCTATCTCGACATCCTGCAGGGCGACGAGAAGGCCGCATTCGAAGCCGCCTATGGGATGCGGGTGGCGAAAGCCTATCCGAAGAACGCCGCGGGACAGACGCTGTTTCCCTTCCGGCGTCTGTTCATGGTCGCCCAGCGCAACGGCTGATCGTACTGCCGCAATGCGACATAAGCGCTCGCTTCCGGGAACGCAGCAGGTGCCGGGTTGCGCAAGACAGCTTGGCTGCGGCAAATTGGGCTTAGGTCTAGTTGTTCGGGTGGCGGATTGCTGTCAGTACTGAAATCGGAAAACAAAAAAGACCCGGTTTTAGAGGTTGTTGGGAGGTTCGTTCATGCGCAAGCTGCTTCTTGCGGTCGCCGCCGCAGCTGTTCTCGTGAGTCCCGTCTTGTCTCCGGTCTTGGCCCAGGCCCAGAGCCCGATCGTCATCAAATTCAGCCACGTCGTTGCCAACGACACTCCTAAGGGCAAGGGCGCCCTGAAGTTCAAGGAACTCGCGGAGAAGTACACCGACGGCAAGGTCAAGGTCGAAATCTACCCGAACTCCACGCTGTACAAGGACAAGGAGGAGATCGAGGCGCTGCAGCTCGGCTCGGTGCAGATGCTTGCCCCCTCGACCGCGAAGTTCGCACCGCTCGGTATCAAGGAATTCGAGGCGCTCGACCTGCCCTGGTTGTTCAAGGACGACCAGACCTATTCCAACGCGATGAAGGGCACGATCGGCAAGTGGCTGTTCCAGAGGCTCGAGACCAAGGGCATCACCGGGCTCGCTTATTGGGACAACGGCTTCCACATGCTCTCCGCCAACCGTCCCCTGATGAAGCCGACCGATTTCCAGGGTCTGAAATTCCGCATCTCCGGATCGAAGGTCGCCGACCAATATCTCCGGATCATGGGCTCGATCCCCCAGATCATGGCGTTTTCCGAAGTCTACCAGGCTTTGCAGACGGGCGTGGTCGACGGCTGCGAGAACACCGCGTCCAACTACCTGACGCAGAAGTTCTACGAGGTGCAGAAGGACATCACCGTGTCCTATCACGCGCACCTGCAATATGCTGTGATCGTCAATTCGAAATTCTGGTCCGGCCTGCCGCCCGATATCCGCGCCCAGCTCGAGAAGGCGATGAACGAGGCGACCGACTACACCAACTCGATCGCGCGCCAGGAAAACGAGGATGCGCTGGCCGAGATCAAGAAGACGGGCAAAACCACGCTGCATTATCTGACTGACGCCGATCGCAAGGCGTGGCAGGAAGCGATGCAGCCGACCTACAAATGGGCGAAGGGGCGGGTCGGGCAGGAGGTGCTCGATCTCGTCGCCAAGGAACTCGACGTCAAGATGAACTGACGCCGGCGCGCTATAAGAACAACCATGAACGGTCGGGGGTGATCGCACTCCCGGCCGTTGCTCTTGAATGATGAGCCAAGCTGAGGGGACCAAGTTGCTGCGTGCATTGAATCGTGTGCTCGATCATCTCGAGGAATGGCTGATCGCGACGATGATCGCGGCCGCGACATTGCTCATCTTCGTTGCCGTGCTGCACCGATATGGCGCCGGGCTGTCGATCGACATCGCCAAATGGGCGGAGGCGCGCAACCTGGCCTTGCTGGCCGTCCCCGCGCGAGCCGCGTTCGTCTGGCTTGCCGCCCTCGACCTGTCCTGGGCGCAGGAACTCTGCATCTACATGTTCATCTGGATGGCGAAATTCGGTGCGGCCTACGGGGTGCGCACCGGCATCCATGTCGGCGTCGACGTCCTGGTCAATGTCCTTCCCGGCGGATCGCGCCGCCGCGTCATCACGTTCGGCCTGATGTGCGGCGCCCTTTTCACTGCCATCGTGTGCTATTTCGGCGCCGCGTTCGTCGGCCAGATGTGGCAGACCGGCCAGCAATCTAACGACCTCGAAGCGCCGATGTGGCTCGTGTATCTCACCATCCCGCTCGGCTCCGGGCTGATGTGCTTCCGCTTCCTGCAGGTCGCCTGGTCGTTCTATCACACCGGCGAGCTGCCGCACCACGACATGGCCGGCGTCGAGGGCGTCGAAATAGACCCGGTCCATCCGGCCCCGGTCACGCGCAGTCAGGTCGTCCGCGACGAACGCAGCCCGCTCGGCTGGGTCCTGATGTTGTTGCCGGTCCTGATCGTCGCCGTGTGCTTCGCCCATTCGGCGCACGTGATCACGCTGCCGCAGGGGCTGCGTGTCGCCGTGGTTTTCGGCCTTCTACTGTCGTTGATGCTCACGGGCATGCCGATCTCGATCGCGCTCGGTCTGACCGTGCTCAGCTTCATGTTCACGCTAACCGACGTGCGAACGGAATCGGTGGCGCTGAAGCTGTTTACCGGCATCGAGAGCTTCGAGATCATGGCGATCCCGTTCTTCATCCTTGCCGGCAACTTCCTGACCCATGGCGGCGTGGCGCGCCGGATGATCACGTTCGCGACGTCGCTGGTCGGCCATTGGTACGGCGGCCTTGCGCTCTCGGGCGTGGTCGCCTGTGCGCTGTTCGCCGCGATTTCCGGCTCGTCGCCGGCCACCGTGGTGGCGATCGGATCGGTGATCCTGCCCGCGATGGTCGCGCAGGGATTCCCGAAGAGGTTCGGGGCGGGCGTGATCACGACCTCGGGCTCATTGGGAATTCTCATTCCCCCATCGATTCCGATGGTTCTTTTCGCCGTCTCCACCAACACCTCCGTCGGCAAGCTGTTCATCGCCGGCATTGTGCCGGGAATGGTGCTCGCCATGCTGCTCGGCGCCACGACGTTCTATCGAGCCTGGCGTAACGACTATCCGAGGATGCCGAAAGCAACCCTCTACGAGCGCTTCGATGCGCTCCGCAAGTCGATCTGGGGTATCCTGCTGATCGTGATCGTGATCGGCGGCATCTACAGCGGCCTGTTCACACCGACCGAAGCTGCCGCCGTCAGCGCGGTGTACGCCTTCATCGTCGCAGTGTTCATCTACAAGGATTTGAAGCTGCGAGACGTGCCGCGGGTGCTGCTGTCATCGGCGAATCTTTCGGCGATGCTGCTCTACATCATCACCAACGCCGTCTTGTTCTCGTTCCTGATGACTTACGAGAACGTGCCGCAAGCGCTTGCGCAATGGATGATCGACCAGGGCCTCGGCTGGATCGGCTTCCTGCTCGTCGTCAATCTCCTGCTGCTATTGGCCGGCAACGTGATGGAGCCGTCCTCGATCATCCTGATCATGGCGCCGATCCTGTTTCCGGTTGCGATCAAGCTCGGCATCGATCCGATCCATTTCGGCATCCTGATGACGGTCAACATGGAGGTCGGGCTGTGCCATCCGCCGGTCGGCCTCAATCTCTACGTCGCCTCAGGCATCGCCAAGATGGGCATCACCGAGCTCACGGTTGCGGTGTGGCCATGGCTGCTGACAATGCTGGGATTCCTGGTGGTCGTGACATACTGGCCCGGTCTGTCGCTGTGGCTGCCGAGGCTGCTCGGCATGTAGCCGAGCTCAGGCGATGCATGGCTAACGCGCGGTAAATCCGCTCGTTCAAATGCCACCGCTGTGCGATGCACACATTTTTACAGATGTGCGGTAGGACCATGCGAGCGGATGAGGCTGGCATGTTGTTCAATAGAATGGAATCCGGACGGGCGTCGATTTCCGATGTCGTCTACATGGAAGTGATCACGGGCCTGCACGGCACGACGATCCCTACTATTCTCGCCGCCGTCTGCCAGGTGATGGTCGGCGCGATCACAACCTACGAGACCGGTGACGCGGTCACGGCAGCCCTTACGGTCGCCGGTGTCGTCGTGGCCATGATCCGTCTGTCCGAAATCGCTGCGTTCCGCCGTCGCCTCACGCAGCCGTCGCGGCTGGATCGGGCCGAGGCCGCGCGCTGGGAACGGCGGTACATTGCCGGCACCGTCATCACCGCCTTGGTACTGGGCGTGTTTGCCGCGCGCAGCATCGTGCTCGGCGACGCGCTCTGCTGCGTGATGGCGGTCGGCATCGGTTTCGGCTTCGGTGCCGGCGTGGTGGCGCGGCTGGCACTGCGCCCGGTCGCAGCACTGCTCGATCTGGTCGCGATCGCCGCGCCCGCCGCGATCGTGACGTTCATGCAGCCCGATCTGCGCCATGTCGGGCTCGGGCTCCTCATCCTGATGTATGTGGCCGCCAGCTTCGAGATGGTGCGGCTGAGCTTCAATGCCTCGATCAGCCAGATCACGCTCAAGCGACAGTTCGAGCGGCTCGCGCGCTCGGACTCGATGACCGGCGTCTTTAACCGCTCGGTGCTGGCGGAGGATCTGCCGCGAATGCTGGCGGACGGAAATTCCAGCATGATCGCCGTCCACGCGCTCGATCTCGACCGCTTCAAGGAGGCCAATGACCGGTTCGGCCATCCAGTCGGCGACGCGCTGCTCAAGCAGGTGGCCGGGCGGCTCAAGGCGCTTGCCGCAGCTCATGATCTCGTGGTCCGGATGGGCGGCGACGAGTTCATCCTGGTGCAGCGCGCGGCGACCGATGCGGAAGCGATGGCACGGCGGATCGTGCAATCGCTCAGCGCGCCCTATCATGTCGACGGGCAGGTGATCGGGCTCGGCGTCAGCGTCGGCGTTGCCGTCGCGCCGCAGGATGGGCGCACGGTGGAGGGGCTGTTGTCGCGCTCCGACCGGGCGATGTACCGCGCCAAGCAGGACGGCGGCGGCTACGTGCTGGCGCGGGAGCTGCGGACGGCGGACATGCGCGCCTCCGGTAAGCCGGTGGCCGGAGGTTTGGCTGCGTAAGGACTTGTTGGAACCGCAATCGAGATGCGGTTAGATGCCTCCCAAGGGACGAGCCGGGAGGGCAGTATGAGCAGCATCGAAGCCAGCATCGAAGCCAGCAACGGGCCGAAGGGCGCAACGCCATCCATCATCGCGCAGCAAACAGCGATGCTGAACGCGCTGCCGTTCTCCGACACGCGAGATTTCGACGACGCCGCGCGCGGCTTCCTCGGCACGATCGAGAACGCGGAGATCACCAATCCGCAAGGGCGGACGGTCTGGAGCCTCGAGCCTTACGGCTTCCTGTCGACTGAAGAGGCGCCAGCCACGGTCAATCCGAGCCTGTGGCGGCAGTCGCGGCTCAACATGCAACACGGCCTGTTCGAGGTCGTGCCCGGCGTGTACCAGGTGCGTGGGCTCGACATCGCCAACATGACGCTGATCGAAGGCGACAGCGGCGTCATCGTCGTCGACACCCTGACCTCGATCGAGGGCGCGCGCGCCGCGCTCGATCTCTACTACAAGCATCGCGGCCAGCGACCGGTCGCGGCCGTGATCTTCACCCATACTCACACCGACCATTGGGGCGGCGCGCGCGGCGTGCTGGAGGAGGATGCGCTCGCGAGCGGCCGCGTCCCGATCATCGCGCCGAACTTGTTCATGGAGCATGCCGTCTCCGAGAACATCATCGCAGGACCTGCGATGCTGCGCCGGGCGCAATACCAGTTCGGGCCGCTCCTCGCCAAGGGCGTGCGCGGGCAGGTCGATTGCGGCCTCGGCAAGTCGATGGCGGCAGGTTCGGTGGCGCTGCTGCGGCCGACCGATTTGATCGTGGCGACCGGCGACCGGCGCGTGATCGACGGCGTCGCATTCGAATTCCAGATGGCGCCGAACAGCGAAGCGCCGGCGGAGATGCATTTCTTCATCCCGCGCTACAAGCTGTTGAACCTCGCCGAGAACTGCACCCACAATTTCCACAATCTGCTGCCGTTCCGCGGCGCCGACGTGCGCGACGCGCTGGCCTGGTCGAAATATCTGGGGGAGGCCTTGCAGCTCTGGGACGGCAAGGCGGAAGCGATGTGCGGCCAGCATCACTGGCCGGTGTGGGGGCACGAACGCATCGGCACGATGATCCGGCAGCAGCGCGACCTCTACAAGTTCGCGCATGACCAGACCATCCGCCTGATGAACCACGGCCTCACCGCGGCCGAGATTGCCGAAACGATCCAGCTGCCCAACAGCCTGGAGGGCGCCTGGCACGGCCGCGGCTATTACGGCCACATCCGGCATAACGTGAAGGCGATCTATCAAAAGTATCTGGGCTGGTACGACGCCAATCCAGTCAATCTCGATCCGCTGCCCCCGGTTGAGTCGGGCAGGAAATATGTCGAGTACATGGGCGGCGCCGACGCCATCCTCGCGCGGGCGCGTGTCGATTTCGACAAGGGCGAATTCCGCTTCGTGGCGCAGGCGCTCGGCCATCTCGTCTTTGCCGAGCCGGACAATCAGGCTGCGCGTGCGTTGCTGGCGGATACGTTGGAGCAGCTCGGCTACGCCGCTGAAAGCGCGACCTGGCGCAATGCCTATCTGTTCGGCGCGCAGGAATTGCGCCAGGGCATGCCGAAGGTGCCGGCACGCCCGCCGATGCCGCGCGAGACGCTGGCGGCGCTGCGTACCTCACAGCTCTGGGACGTGCTCGGCATCCGCCTCAACGGACCAAAGGCGGAAGGAAAGCACATCGTGCTGAACTGGAGCTTCTCCGACACCGGCGAGACCTTCGTGCTCAATCTGGAGAACTGCGCGCTCACCTACACAGAGGGCATGCAGGCGGACAATGCCGATGCCAGCTTCACGCTCGCGCGGTCGACGCTCGATGAGGTGATCGCAAAACTGACCAGCTTCCCGGAGGCCGTGACCGCCGGCAAGGTCAAATTCGCCGGCAACCCGATGCGTCTTGCGGAGCTGATGGGCCTGATGGACGAATTCCCGCGCATGTTCGAGATCGTCGAGCCGAAGCGGGCGGTGGTGAGGTAGCGCAGCCGTCACCGCGTTCCCACTGTCATCGTCCGGCTTGACCGGACGATCTAGTACTCCGCGGCGGGAGTTGCGTGAGCAAACTGCTGCCGCGGCGTACTGGATGCCCCGCCAGCGCGGGGCATGACAGCGGCTACTCCGCGCTGCTCACCAGCTTGATCCGCGGCGCCTGTTCCTCGCCAAGGCTCCGATAGGCCGCGAGATAATCCAGCGCCATCCGCCGCGCCGTGAAGCGCGTCTCGAATTGCTTGCGAATGACGGAGCGGTCGAGTTGCGACAGGCGACCGACGACGCCGGCTGCGCTGAGGACGTCCTCGACGACGAACCCGGTGAGGCCCTCGTCGATGATCTCCGGCACCGAGCCGCGATTGAAGGCGATGACCGGCGTTCCGCAGGCCATCGCTTCGATCATCACGAGGCCAAACGGCTCGGGCCAGTCGATCGGCAACAAGAGGCCGAGCGCGCCGCTCAAAAAGTCCGACTTCTCGTGATCGCTGATCTCGCCGATGAATTCCACCAGCGGATTGTTCTCGATCATCGGCCGGATCAGCTCGTCATAGTAATCCTGGTCAGCACGATCGACCTTGGCGGCGATCTTGAGCGGAATGCCGCAATGCGTCGCGATCTTGATGGCGCGGTCGACGCCCTTTTCCGGCGCGATGCGGCCGAGCACGGCGAGGTATTCCTGTTTCGCCGGCTTCGGCGTCAGCAGGTTCTCCGGCAGGCCGTGGTGGATCGTCCTCACCCAGTTCGCCTGCGGCACCGGCCGGCGCTGCGCGTTCGAGATCGAGATGACGGGGACCTTCGAGAAGGTGTTGAAGACCGGCTGATGCTCCGGCAGGTCGAGCCGGCCGTGCAGCGTGGTCAGGAACGGCGTCGGCTGCCGGTAGAACAGCGACCACGGATAATAATCGAGATGGAAGTGGAGGAAGTCGAACTCCTCGTCGTCACATTTTTGCCGCACCCGCTCCAGCATCACCATATGCAGCGCATTGGGATCGCGCACGGAACCGTCGAGGCGGAGCGCCCGCGGCCACAGCGCATCCAGCTTTGCCGAGGTTTGCGAGTCGCCGCTGGCGAACAGCGTCACATCGTGCCCAAGGGCCACCAGCTCTTCCGTCAACCAATGCACCACCCGCTCGGTGCCGCCATACAGCTTGGGTGGAACAGCCTCCGTCAACGGAGCTACCTGCGCGATGCGCATCTCACCATCTCCTCTGTGCGATCATGATTGTAGAAAGCCCCCGCCTGTTCAGCACCGGCACGCCAGACAAGGGAACGTTCCCGCACTTGCGAAGTTCCTCCTTCCGAACGTTACTTATTCGACACGTCGGATGCCCGTCGCGATGCTGCCATCACATCTTCGCAGAACGCCCGCATCCGCATGTCGTGATGAGTGTGCCCGGGAACCGAGGCGAAGTGGTCGATGTTCAGTCGGCTAACAACAAAAGTTTGAATCATCACGACGGGGTCAATAGTCACATGGATCATCTTTCTGGGTATGCGCACCGGCCGTTTGCCTTTGTTTTGCGCTATCTTCGGCGTCGGCTCGCGTCGCACCTCGTGATCCTGACGGCTGTGGTGGCGGCCGTTGCCTGCTCCGTAGGCACGCAGTACGGCGTCAAATCCCTCGTCGACAGTCTGTCGGCCGGCGCATCGCATGGTGGGAACGTATGGCTGGCATTCATTTTCCTCATGACGCTAATCGCCGCCGACAATTTCCTTTGGCGGATCGCAAGCTGGACGGCCAGCTTCACCTTCGTCCGTGTCACGGGTGATTTACGTCGTGACATATTTCGTCATCTGACCGGCCACGCGCCGAGCTACTTCTCCGACCGGATGCCCGGCATGCTGACCAGCCGCATCACGGCGACGTCCAATGCGGTGTTCACGGTCGAAAACATGTTCGTCTGGAATGTGTTGCCGCCGTGCATCGCGACGGTTGCGGCAATCGCGCTGATTGGAACCGTCAGCCCTTACATGGCACTCGGCCTGATGGTGATTGCCGGCGGGATGGTGCTTGCGATGTTCCGTCTCGCTGCCGCGGGAAAGCCGCTGCATGACGACTTCGCCGACAAGGCCGCCGTCGTCGACGGCGAGATGATCGACGTCATCAGCAACATGCCGCTGGTGCGCGCCTTCTGCGGGATCGGGCACGAGCATGAGCGGTTCGACGCGACTGTGAACCGGGAGCTCACCGCGCGCGGCCGCAGCCTGCGCTATCTGGAGAAGCTGCGGCTTATCCATGCCGGCGTCACTGTCGTGCTCACGATCGCCCTGATGGCCTGGGCGATCATGCTCTGGCAGGATGGCCGGGCAACAACCGGCGACGTCGTGCTAGTCTGCACCCTCGGTCTCTCCATTCTGAACGCGACGCGTGATCTCGCGGTGGCGCTCGTCGACGTCACCCAGCACGTTGCGCGGCTGACCGAGGCGATCGCCACGCTGCTGGTGCCGCATGAATTGCGCGACCACCCCGAGGCCGAGCCGCTGGTGAAGAGCGGCGCCGCGATCGCGTTCAACAATGTCACTTTTGGCTATCCCGGCGGCGAAAAGATCTTCGAGCGCTTCAGCCTGCGCCTGCAACCCGGCCAGCGCGTCGGCCTGGTCGGCCAGTCCGGCGGCGGCAAGTCGACGCTGTTCACGCTGCTCCAGCGCTTCTACGATACCGACGAGGGCAGCATCACCATCGACGGCCAGGACATTTCCAAGGTGACGCAGCAGAGCCTGCGCGAGGCGATCTCCGTCGTGCCGCAGGACATCTCGCTGTTCCACCGCTCGATTCGCGAGAACATCCGCTATGGCCGCCCGAACGCGACCGACGACGAGGTGCTGCGTGCCGCGATTGCGGCGCGCTGCGATTTCGTCGAAAGCCTGCCTGGCGGTCTCGACACCATGGTCGGCGACCGCGGTGTCAAGATGTCCGGCGGTCAGCGCCAGCGCATCGCGATCGCGCGCGCCTTCCTGAAGGACGCGCCGATCCTGCTGCTGGACGAGGCGACCGCCGCGCTCGACAGCGAATCCGAGGAGGCGATCCGTGAGGCGTTGTCGCGGCTGATGCGCGGCCGCACCGTCATCGCGATCGCCCACCGCCTCGCGACCCTGCGCAATTTCGATCGCGTGGTCGTGTTGAGGGGTGGTAAGATCATCGAGGACGGGTCGCCCGAGCGTCTGATGCAGGGCCACGGTCCCTATCGTGAGCTGGTCACGCAGGAAATGAGCCGGCTCGCCCAAGCCGCCGCGTAAACCAACAGTCGCGTTCGAGTCGGTTGCGTGTCGAAACAAGCGCAGGGGAGCTGCTGATGTCGGCTGAAGCCGTTACCCAATTCGTCTCCGTGACGCGGACCGTGGACCAGGTCGCGGAGCAGCCTTTCTATATTCCGATGACGGGACCGTCGGCGCGGCCGCGGCGTTCGCTCAAGCACGACGACACCTTTATCGTGCTCGACAGCCATGGCGACATCGGCGCTTCGGCTGGCGGGCCCGATGGCCTGTTCCACCACGACACGCGCTACCTTGCGAGGCTCGAGCTCGTGCTCGACGATCTCCAGCCGTTGCTGCTGGGCTCGAACCTGCGCGACGACAATTCGGCCCTGACCGTCGATCTCACCAATCCGGACATCTACCGGCAGGGCAGCCTCGTGCTGCAAAAGGACCTGCTGCACATCGTGCGCACGATCTTCCTGTGGCGCGGCACCGCCTATCAGCGCATCGGCGTGCAGAACCACGGCGACCGCCCGGCCGGCTTCGCGCTGACGCTGCTGTTCGATAACGACTTCGCCGATCTGTTCGAAGTCCGCGGCGAGCGGCGCCCGCGCCGCGGCATCGGCTCGAGCCGGCTGTTGGGACCGACCGACGTGCTGTTCGACTACCGCGGTCTTGATGACGCCGAGCGCACCACGGGCCTGCATTTCGATCCGCGCCCGACCAAGTTGTCGGTGAACGCCGCGACCTGGCAGCTCGAACTCGACCCGCATGAGTCGAAATCCCTGTTCGTGGCCGTATCCTGCAACCGGCCGGTCGCGGAGAAGCCGGCGCGCTTTTTCAGAAGCCTGCTCGCCCACCGCCGCGAGATGCGCCGATCGACGATGGGCGCTGCCAGCATCGAGACCTCCAACAACATCTTCAACGAGGTGCTGTGCCAGGCCATGGCCGACCTCAACATGCTGATGACGGAGACGCCGCAAGGCCGCTATCCCTATGCGGGGATTCCTTGGTACTCGACGACGTTCGGCCGCGACGGGCTGATCACCGCGTTGCAGATGCTGTGGGTCGATCCGCGGATCGCCAAGGGCGTGCTGCGGCGGCTCGCCCATTTCCAGGCCAAGGCAGTCGATCCGCTCGCCGATGCCGCGCCGGGCAAGATCCTGCACGAGATGCGCGGCGGCGAGATGGCGGCGCTGCGCGAGGTACCGTTCGCGCAATATTACGGCAGCGTCGATTCCACGGCCTTGTTCGTCCTGCTGGCAGGAAGCTATTTCGAACGCACCGGCGACGAGAAGACATTGACCGAGCTGTGGCCGGCCATCGAAGCGGGGTTGGCCTGGATCGACGGCCCCGGTGACCCCGACAAGGACGGCTTCGTCGAATATCAGCGCGCCACGGAAAAGGGCCTCGCCAACCAGGGCTGGAAGGATTCCTACGACGCGATCTTCCATGCCGATGGCCAGCTTGCGGAAGGCAATCTCGCGCTGGCCGAAGTGCAAGGTTACGTCTTTGCCGCCAAGCGGCTCGCCGCGCGCTGCGCGCTCCGGCTAGGCAAGCCTGATCTCGCCAGGAAGCTCGAGGCCGAAGCCAAGGCGCTGGCCGAGCGCTTCGAGACCGCGTTCTGGTGCGAGGAGCTCGGCACCTATGCGCTTGCGCTCGACGGCAAGAAGCGGCCCTGCAAGGTGCGGACCTCGAACGCCGGCCAGATCCTGTTCAGCGGCATGATCCGCGAGGACCGCGCGCGCCTCGTCGCCGCCGATTTGATGCGGCCGCATTTCTTCTCGGGCTGGGGCATCCGCACCGTCGCTGTCGGCGAGGTGCGATACAACCCGATGTCCTATCATGACGGGTCGATCTGGCCGCACGACAATGCGCTGATCGCGCTCGGGCTCGCGCGCTACGGGCTCAAGCATTCGGTCGCGCATGTCTTCAAGGGACTGTTCGACGCCGCGACCTACATGGACCTGCGCCGCTTGCCCGAATTGTTCTGCGGCTTCCGGCGCGAAAAGCGGCGCGGCCCTACGCTCTATCCGGTCGCCTGCGCGCCGCAGGCCTGGGCCAGCGCAACGGCGTTCACGCTATTGGAGGCGGCGCTGGGCATCGAGTTCGACGTTGCGCGCGGCGAGATCCGGCTGCGCAATCCGCATCTGCCGGCGTTTCTGCACGAGGTGATCTTGCGCGATCTGCGCCTGGGCGAATCCAGCGTGGACCTGCGCGTCAGCCGCCATGGCGACGACGTGGCGCTGGAAGTGTTGCGCACGCGTGGCCAGATCCAGGTCTCGATCGTGCTGGCGCGCTAGCGGCGCGCCGGGAGGAGGGTGCATGCGTACCGCCGGATGGTTGGCCCTGGGCGTCGTGATCGTCTGCGGGATGACGCTCGCCGTGTCACGTGCCGCGGAGGAGTCGCCCACACCCGCGACTGAAGCGAATGCACCGCCGACGGCGCAGCCGCCGGCGTCATCGGTCCCCGTCACGCCCAAGAATGCCGCGCCACCACCGTCGGTCACGATCATCGGCGCGAGCGATGCGCACGGTGTGCTTGGCCGTGACGTGCTCAGCGCGGCGAACGAGGACATGGGCCGCATCGTCGACGTCATCGTCGATCGGAGCGGGCACGTGCGCGCCGCCGTGATCGATTTCGGCGGCTTCCTCGGCGTCGGCAGCCGTAAGATCGTGGTGGACTGGAACGCGATGCGGTTCGGCAAGATCGTCAACAAGAAGGACAGCATCACGCTGGAATTGACCAAGGCACAGGTCGCAGCCGCGCCGGAATACAAGGAGGACACGCCGATGGTGGTGCTCGGCGCGTCCGGCAGCCTGCAGCCGCTGCAAGCTGTTCAGTGAGGCGCGGGGAGGGATGGCCGCCGGTGCTGTTGTCGAGGAAGCCGAATCATGCGGATCGCGAGGGCCGCGTTGAGCAGGACAACGTTTCCACGCCGTCGCCTGCCGGCATTCCGGCGCCGTCGCGCCAGAGCCTGCGCGGCCTCGACTGGTTCATCTTCTTCCTCGCCGACGTGCAGACCGGATTCGGGCCGTTCATCGCGGTCTATTTGACGACCCAGAAATGGACCCAGGTCGAGATCGGCCTCGTGCTGTCGATCGGCGGCATCGTTGCCCTGATCGGCCAGATGCCGGGCGGCGCCATCATCGATGCCGCGAAATCCGAGCGGCTGGTCGCAGGCCTCGCCATCGCTACCATCGGCTGCTGCGCGCTCGCCTATGCGGCGATGCCGATCTTCCCCGTGGTGGTGGCTGCGGCCACCTTGCACGCCGCCGCGAGCTGCGTGCTCGGACCGGCGATCGCGGCGATCAGTCTCGGTCTGGTCGGCCCGCTCGCGATCGGCGAGCGTCTCGGCCGCAACGCGCGCTTTGCCTCGCTTGGCAACGGCGTTGCGGCCGCGGTGATGGGAACGGCCGGCTATCTGCTGTCGAGCCGCTCGGTGTTCCTGGTCACCTTCCTGCTCGCAATCCCCACCTTGATCGCCCTCTCTCGCATCCGCGAGCACGAGGTCGACATCGCACGCTGTCACGGCGAGATGCCGCGCGAGGCGGAGGATCGCGGCGACACCAATATCTGGCACTTGATCCGGCAGCGGCCGCTCATTGTCTTCGCGCTCAGCGTGCTCTTGTTGCAGCTCGCGAACGCCTCGATGATGCCGCTGATGGCAAGCGCGGTGACGGCGCGATCGAGCGAGTGGGCGACGGTGCTCGTCGCGTTTTGCATCGTCGTGCCGCAGGCGATCGTGGCGCTGCTGTCGCCGAGCGTAGGGCGCAAGGCGCAAGCATGGGGCCGCAGGCCGCTGCTGCTGATCGGATTCGCGGCGCTGACGATTCGCGGTCTGCTGTTCGCGACCGTGCGCGATCCGTATCTGCTGGTGCTGGTGCAGGTGTTCGACGGCCTCACCGCGGCGGTGTTCGCGGTGATGATCCCGTTGATCGTGGCCGACGTCGCCTTCGGCAGCGGCCATTTCAACCTCGCGCAGGGCATCGTCGGCACGGCGATGGGCATCGGCGCGTCGATGAGCACCGCGCTTGGCGGCTATGTCAGCGATAAGTTCGGCAATGCCATGGCGTTCACCGGATTGTCCGGCGTCGCGGCGACGGGACTTCTGCTTATTCTGCTTGTGATGCCGGAGACGCGGCGCAAGGGCATGATCGCAGCAAAAGAAATGGCCGGCTGAACCAATTCAGCCGGCCATGAGCGGGTGGGAGAGGGGAGATCAGGCGTCGAGATTGTGCAGGCGTGCGCGGTTGCGCAACACGATCTGGCGGGCGCCGGAGAAGCCGAGAATGCCTTGGGCGTGAAGCTGTGACAGCGCGCGCGAGACGGTCTCGAGCGTGAGACCGAGATAGTCGCCGATGTCGCGGCGGCACATCGGCAGCGCCATCATGCCGGCAACCGCGAGGCGGCGGTCCATTTCGAGCAGGAAGGTTGCGACGCGCTCCATCGCGGTCTTGCGGCCCAGCAGCAGCATGTGGTCTTCGGCGTGGCGAAGCTCGCCAGCGGTCATGGCCCAGAGCTTACGGGCGACCTGGACGTCGGTGGCTGCGGCCTTCTCGAGGCTCGCGCGCTTCACGAGGCGCACCGTGGTGTCGATGATAGCTTCAGCAGCAAGGCGGTGGGTGGTGCCGGATTCGAGGCCGAATACGTCGCCGGGAAGGTGGAAGGAGCCGATCTGGCGGCGGCCATCGGAGAGAAGCTTGTAGCTGCGGACGGCACCGGTGACGACCTGATAGACATACTCGGCCGGCTCGTCCTCACCATAGATCTCCTCTTCCTTGCGGTAGGAGAACTCGGTGGCAACGAGCCCAACATGGCCGGCAATCGCGCCGAACTGGTCTGAGACGGGATGGGCGGGTGCGATCTTGCCACCGATCGGGGTGTTGATCGCCGGGGTGTTGAAGGTCTGGGTCAGCATCTGCGCCATCTCCGTTGTGATGACGCTTTGGTACGCGGTATCGGGTGCTTCGAAAATTTCGCGAGATATCTTAAGGGGGGTACCTTACGTAGAATCCCGTAGGTCAGCCATGGACCCGGTTCTGGATGGCGTGGCGAATGCGTTTGACCAGGTTTTCGTCCAGAAGCGGCTTCAGAATCACTTCATTTACGCCTGCGGCCGCCGCCCGAGCCGAGATATTGGAATCGGGATAGCCGGTGATCAGGATCACCGGGGTATCGCCCTCGGATTGGCGCAGTCGCCCGGCCAGCTCGATACCGTTGATATCGGGCATCTTGTAGTCGATCACGTAACAGTCTGCACCGGACGGGCTCGCCGCATTGAGCAGCGCCGTGGCATTTCGAAAGGTCCGCACGGCAAAGCCGTCGGTTTCCAACAGGAAGCGCAGGGAGCCCAGCACCGCGGCGTCGTCGTCCACCACATAGACGGTTGGTTTCGCGGGTGACGACATCGGGAGCCGCTCAGGATAGGAGCTGATCGCAATCATTCCGATCTGGTAGCACAGGGCGAGCGACCGGTTTTGACTTGCCTCAATCCTGGTGACTTCAATCGTTGAGCATTCCGGCGCGCATCGCCAGCCGGACCAGCTCCGACAGGCTGTTGGCCTGCATCTTGGTCATCACGTTGGCCCGGTAGACCTCGATGGTGCGCGGGCTGATGTCGTACTCGCGGGCGATCAGCTTGTTGGAGAGGCCCGCGATCAGCCCCTCCATGACCTGGCGCTCCCTGGGGCTCAGGGAAGCGACGCGAGCGGCGAGGTCCTGGGCCACGGCCTCGTTCCTGGCCGCCGGCTCGCCCTCGCGGATCGCGGATTCGATCATGGCGACGAGGCGGTCATCTTCGAACGGCTTTTCCAGGAAATCCATGGCACCGAGTTTCATCGCCTCGACCGCGAGCGGCACGTCGCCATGGCCGGTCATGATCAGGATTGGAAACCGGCTGCGCTGCGCCTTCAGGCGCTTGAGAAGCTCGATCCCGTCGATACCGGGCATCCGCACGTCGGAGACGACGCAGCCGAAGGCGAGGCCGGGCAGGGCGTCGAGAAAACTCTGCGCGTTGTCGAACAGTGTGACGCCGAAGCCAGCTGAATCCAGCAGGAAATTCAGCGAATCCCGCATCGCCTCGTCGTCGTCAATGACGTAGATGATTCCCTTGGTCGTCATGGATCAGTTCTCGTCGGCTGCCGGCAACGTGAAGCGGAATGTCGCTCCACCCGATGCGTTGCTCTCGGCCCACATCCGGCCGCCGTGAGCCTCGATGATCGAGCGGCTGATGGACAGTCCCACGCCCATGCCGGTGTCCTTGGTGGTGAAGAAAGTCTGAAACAGGTTTGGCATGACGTCGTCCTGGAAGCCGGAGCCGGTGTCGGAGACCTCGATCTCGATCATGTCGTCGGCGGCGCGGGTGTTGGTGACGACGAGCTCGCGCCGTGGCGACTGCGCCATCGCTTCCAGCGCGTTGCGGAACAGGTTGACCAGCACCTGCTGGATTTGCACCCGGTCGGCGAGCACGAGATCGGCATTTGGATTGAGGCCGAAACGGAGCTGCACATCCTGCTCGCGCGCGCCTGCCAGCCCGAGGGCGCCGGCCTCTTCGATCAGTCTGGACAGACTCTCGACCCGTTTCTCCGATTCGCCGCGGGAGACGAAGTCGCGCAAGCGCCGGATGATCTGGCCGGCGCGCAGCGCCTGTTCGGCGGCGCGGTCCAGCGCGCTCTCGATCTTCGGCGCATTCGGATCCTGGCTTCCGGCGAGCAACCGCCGCGACCCCTTCATGTAGTTGCTGATCGCTGCCAGCGGCTGGTTCAGCTCGTGGGCGAGCGCGGACGCCATTTCGCCCATCGCGCTCAATCGCGAGACATGGACGAGCTCGGATTGCAATTCCTGGAGCCGCGTCTGGGTTTTCTGATGCTCGGTCAGATCGCGGACGAAGCCGGTAAAATAGGGCTCGCCGCCCGACTGCATCTCGCCGATCGACAGGTCCATCGGAAAGGTCGTGCCGTCGCGGCGCTTGCCGGTCACGATGCGACCGATGCCGATGATGTGTGGGTCGCTGGTGGTCCGGTAGCGCGCGATGTAGCCGTCGTGACGTGAGCTGTCGGGCTCCGGCATCAGGATGCGGACGTTCTGCCCGATCGCCTCCGACTCGACCCAGCCGAACAGGCGCTCCGCCGCCGTGCTGAAGAGCTGGATGATGCCATGGCCGTCGATGACGATCATGGCATCGGGAATCGTCTGGAGGATCGAGCGGAGGTGACTCTCGCGGGTGCGCAGGGTTTCCTCGACCTGCTTCTCCTCATCGACGTCAAGAAAGATGCCGCTGAGATGTCGAGCGGCGCCGGCGTCGTCTCGAATCAGCCCCGCGCGGGCGCGAATCCACTGCGCTCTGCCCGACGCCCCCGCGACCCTGAACGACACGTCGAAGCTGCCGCCCCGTTCGGAGACGCGCCGGATCGCGATCTCGATCCGCTCGCGGTCGTTCGGCTCCAGCCGGGACAGGAACAGCGCGTAACTCACCGATTGGCCAGATTCGATTCCGAATAGGCTTCTGGCCGTCTCCGACCACTCCAATTCCAGTGTCGTGAGATCGAGATCCCAGGTCCCGACGCCAAATCCTTCGATTCGAACGCGGAAATGTTCGCCCCGGCCGTCATCTTGTGGATGAATCACACGGGTCGGCGCCAAACGATCACTCCCATTCTGATGCGGGGAACCGCACAGCGTTACCGTCGGCAATGTACCCAAGGAGGGGCCAGAGGCAAGTTCCGATGTCTTATACCATTGGCAGATTTCCGGCCGGCGCGGTGATCCAAGGTTTTGATCTATCTCATCCTGCCAGGCAGCGGCCGGCTTACGATCGGATCAAAGCCCATTGCTTCGGAGAATCTCGATGACATACGCGACCGTGATGGTCAGCCTGGCGCTCGATCAGCCCAACGAGGCGCGGCTTCAGGTCGCGGGCGAGCTTGCCGAACGATTTGAGGCGTCGATCATCGGCCTTGCTTCGGCGCAGTTCGCCCCGCCGCTCTATTTCAGCGATGGCACTGCAGCGCAGGCACTGATCGATGAGGGAGAAGCCTCGGTCAAGCGACGCCTGGGCGAGCTCGAGGCGCAATTCCGCGCCGCGATCCGGAATCGCGGCGGACATGTGGAATGGCGCAGCGCCATGGATTTCCCGGCGCGCTTTACGTTCACTCAGGCGCGTTGCGCCGACATCGTCGTCACCGGCGGCCAGAGCCCGGCCTTCTCCGACGCCTTCGCGCTCGCGAGCCCCAAGGATCTGGTGATGCAGGCCGGCCGGCCGATCCTGGTCGTGCCTGACGGGGTCAACTGGCTCGATCTGCGCAGCGTCCTGGTCGCGTGGAAGGATACGCCGGAAGCGCGGCGGGCGCTCGCCGATGCGCTGCCGATACTACGCAAGGCCAGGGATGTCACCGTCCTCGCAATTCCCGAAGGCGACGACGACCGCCCTGCCGCGGTCGCTGGCGTGACCGACGTGACGGCGTGGCTTGCCCGCCACGGCGTGACCGCGATCGCGCGCGTTTCCGAAGCGGCCCGGAACGAAACCGTCGCCGGGCAACTGGAGAAAATTGCCGGCGATGTCGGCGCCAGTCTGATTGTCGCCGGTGCCTACGGTCATTCGCGCTTCCGCGAACTGATCCTTGGCGGCGTCACCCAATATCTGGTCACTCAATCTGCCCGCTGCGTGCTGCTGTCGCACTGACGCGGGAGCGATGCAAGACGAATCAAAGAGGACGCGCCGTGTACAGATTCCTTGAACAGACCGTCGACGGCTACATGACGCACGACGTCAGGACGGTGAGGCGCGACCTCGACCTGCTCGCGCTCAGCGAGATGTTCGAACGCGATGATTTCAATTCCTATCCCGTCGAGGACGACGGGCAGGTCGTCGGCATCGTCACCAAGTTCGACATCCTGAAGTGCTTCGCCTTCACGCCGAGCCAGATGCTGCCGCGCTACCACGACCTGATGAGCCGCAAAATCGGCGACGTCATGACGCCCGACTTTATCTATGTCAGCCCCGACACGCGGCTGACGCGCGTGCTCCAGATCATGGTCGAGCACCGCATCAGGAGCATCATCGTGCTCGACGGCGCGCAGAAGCTGGTCGGTATCGTCGCGCGCGAGGACGTCATCACGGCACTCAAGGCGACGGCGCGGGAGTGAGAATTGTCGGCTCCATAATTACGGGAGAGTCTTTTTCTTCCCTTCTCCCCTTGTGGGAGAAGGTGGCATAGGCGGCCTTCGGCCGCCGTTCTTAAGAACGCCGAAGCGAAGCTTCGGCTATGGCGCCGGATGAGGGGTTTTCTCCACCGAAAGAGTCTTCGTGCGGGACCAACCCCTCACCCAAGTGAGTGCGCGGCATGGTCCTCGCTGCCCTCTCCCACAAGGGGAGAGGGCACTTTAACAACCGCCTCACATTAACAGAAATCCACATAGCTTGATTTCAATCAATTCCCCGCGAGGGCGAATGTGGTTTCTGGCCCTGTGTTCTTTCAGAGAGAATCCGCATGAGCCAGCCCTCCATCTCCAAGTCCATGACGTCAGGTGAAAGCGGCCTGGCTGTCGTGTTCGCGGTCACCGCCTTCCTCTGCGTGATTGCCTCGGCCAAGGCGCTCGATGCGCCCTTCGCCTTCCATGCCGCGCTGAGCGCGGCGGCGAGCCTGGCCGCCGTCTTCTGCATCATCAACCGTTACCTCGATCGGCCGGCGGCGCTGCCGCCTGCGGAGATCAACGGCCGGCCCAATTACAACATGGGCCCCATCAAGTTCTCCTCCGTCATGGCGATGTTCTGGGGCATTGCCGGCTTTCTCGTCGGCCTCATCATCGCCTCGCAACTGGCGTGGCCGGCGCTGAACTTCGATCTGCCCTGGACCAGCTTCGGCCGCCTGCGTCCGCTGCACACGTCCGCAGTGATCTTTGCCTTCGGCGGCAACGTCCTGATCGCGACGTCCTTCTACGTCGTCCAGAAGAGCTGCCGCGTGCGCCTTGCAGGCGATCTCGCGCCTTGGTTCGTCGTCGTAGGCTACAATTTCTTCATCCTGATCGCCGGCACCGGCTATCTGCTCGGCGTCACCCAGTCGAAGGAATATGCCGAGCCGGAATGGTACGCCGATCTGTGGCTGACCATCGTCTGGGTCACCTATCTGCTGGTCTTCCTTGCCACGATCATCAAGCGCAAGGAACCGCACATCTTCGTCGCGAACTGGTTCTATCTCGCTTTCATCGTGACGATCGCGGTCTTGCATCTCGGTAACAACCCGGCTCTGCCAGTTTCGGTGTTCGGCTCGAAATCCTACATCGCCTGGGGCGGCATCCAGGATGCCATGTTCCAGTGGTGGTACGGCCACAACGCGGTCGGCTTCTTCCTGACCGCCGGCTTCCTTGCCATCATGTACTACTTCATCCCCAAGCGCGCCGAGCGGCCGATCTATTCGTACCGCCTCTCGATCATCCACTTCTGGGCGCTGATCTTCCTCTACATCTGGGCCGGCCCGCACCATCTGCATTACACGGCGTTGCCGGACTGGACCCAGACGCTCGGCATGACCTTCTCCATCATGCTGTGGATGCCGTCCTGGGGCGGCATGATCAACGGCCTGATGACGCTGTCGGGCGCCTGGGACAAGCTGCGCACCGATCCCGTGCTGCGCATGCTCGTGGTCTCCGTCGCCTTCTACGGCATGTCGACCTTCGAAGGACCGATGATGTCGATCAAGGTGGTCAACTCGCTCAGCCACTACACCGACTGGACCATCGGCCACGTGCATTCCGGCGCCCTCGGCTGGGTCGGTTTCGTCTCCTTCGGCGCGCTCTACTGCCTGGTGCCCTGGATCTGGAATCGCAAGGGCCTCTACAGTCTCAAGCTCGTCAACTGGCACTTCTGGATCGCGACGCTTGGCATCGTCCTCTACATCTCGGCGATGTGGGTGTCCGGCATCCTTCAGGGCCTGATGTGGCGCGCCTACACCTCGCTCGGCTTCCTCGAATATTCCTTCATCGAGACCGTCGAGGCGATGCATCCCTTCTACATCATCCGCGCTGCTGGTGGCGGGCTGTTCCTGATCGGCGCGTTGATCATGGCCTACAATCTCTGGATGACCGTTCGCGTCGGCGAACAGGAAGTCCAGATGCCCGTCGCTCTTCAGCCGGCGGAATGAGGAGTTTTCCATGTCGTTCTGGACACGCCACCAAATCTTCGAAAAGAACTCGATCATCCTGATCGTCGGCATCCTGCTGGTGATCGCGATCGGCGGTCTCGTCGAGATCACCCCGCTGTTCTACCTCAAGAGCACGATCGAGGCGGTCGACGGGATCAGGCCGTATACGCCGCTGGAGCTCGCCGGGCGCAACGTCTACATCCGCGAAGGCTGCTATCTCTGCCATTCGCAGATGATCCGGCCCTTGCGCGACGAGGTCGAGCGCTACGGCCATTTCTCGCTGGCCGCCGAGAGCATGTACGACCATCCGTTCCAGTGGGGCTCGAAGCGCACCGGTCCCGATCTTGCCCGCGTCGGCGCCAAATATTCCGACGACTGGCACGTCACCCATCTGACCAACCCGCGCGCAATCGTGCCGCAATCGGTGATGCCCGGCTACCCGTTCCTGAGCCAGACCGAGGTCGATCCGGACACGATCGCCGACCACATGCGCACGCTGCGGACCGTCGGCACGCCCTACACCGACGACCAGATCGCCAATGCGGGCGCCGACATGAAGGCCCAGGCCGATCCTGACAATGCCGGCTCCGACGCTTTCACCAAGCGCTACGCAAAGGCCGTGGTGCGCAACTTCGACGGCAAGGCCGGCACGCCGACCGAGATGGACGCGCTGATCGCCTATCTCCAGATGCTCGGCACGCTGGTCGACTTCAAGATCTACAACGAGAAAGCCAATCTTCGCTGAGAAGGCACCAACGATGAAAGCCATCCTGACCCTCGACAATCTCGCGTCCGGTCTCGTGACCACGATCTGGACGCCGGTGTTCGTCGCGATCTTTGTCGCGATCATCGCCTACGCATTCTGGCCCCGTAACAAGGCAGCTTTCGACGAAGCGGCACACCTGCCGTTGCGGGAGGAGTAAGAGATCATGACCGATCATCATAGCGACATCGATCCCGTCTCCGGCAGGTCCACGACCGGACATGAGTGGGACGGCATCAAGGAGCTCAACACGCCGCTGCCGCGCTGGTGGGTAATCACCTTCTACCTCACCATCGTCTGGGCGGTCGGCTACTGGATCGTGTATCCGGCCTGGCCGCTGATCTCGGGCAATACCACGGGCCTGTTCGGCTACTCGACACGCGCCGACGTCGCGGTCGAGCTCGCCAACCTCGAGAAGATCCGCGGAGCCAAGATGGTTGCCTTGGGCGCGGCCTCGCTCGTCGAGATCGAGAAGGACCCGGCGCTGCTCGCGCTCGCCCGCGCCAAGGGCAAGACCGTGTTCGGCGACAATTGCGCGCCGTGTCACGGCTCAGGCGGCGCGGGTGCCAAGGGCTATCCGAACCTGAACGACGACGACTGGCTGTGGGGCGGATCGCTCGACCAGATCATGCAGACCATCCAGTTCGGCGCACGTTCCGGCCACGCCAAGACGCATGAGGGCCAGATGCTCGCATTCGGCAAGGACGGCGTGCTGAAGCCGGAGGAGATCGTCACGGCCGCCAACTATGTCCGGGCACTGTCGGGCCTTCCGACCCGCAAGGGCTATGACGCGGCCAAGGGCGAGAAGATCTTCGCGGAGAATTGCGTCGCCTGCCATGGCGACGGCGGCAAGGGCAACCCGGAGATGGGCGCCCCCAATTTGACCGACAAGATCTGGCTCTATGGTTCGGACGAGGCGACGCTGATCGAGACCATCAGCCAGGGCCGCGCGGGCGTGATGCCGGCCTGGGAAGGGCGGCTCGATCCCGCCACCATCAAGGCGATGGCAGTTTACGTCCACTCGCTGGGCGGCGGAAAATAGCCAATTGGGAACAAGCGGGGGCGAACAAAAAACGCTCCCGCTTGCGCTGGATCAACTGACGCGGCGGCGTCGGGTCTAGGTTTTATCGCACCTCCCGAAAAGCTGCAGGCGATGAACAGGACCGTGAACCCAAAAGAGCTCCCATTAGACGATGACAACGGGCCGCTCTATGTGGCCCAGAAGAAAGTCTATCCCCAGAGCATCTCCGGCACCTTCCGCCGGATCAAATGGGGCCTGATGGCGTTCTGCCTCGGCGTCTACTACTTCCTGCCGTTCGTGCGCTGGAACCGCGGCCTCGGTGCTCCGAGCCAAGCGGTGCTGATCGATCTTCCCAACAGCCGCTTCTATTTCTTCTTCATCGAGCTATGGCCGCAGGAGGTCTACTACTTCACCGGCCTGCTGATCGTCGCCGCGGTGGCGCTATTCCTGATGAACTCGGTCGGCGGCCGCATCTGGTGCGGCTATCTCTGTCCGCAGACAGTGTGGACCGACCTGTTCTATGCGGTCGAGCGTCTGATCGAGGGCGACCGGCGCGAGCGGATGAAGAAGGACAAATCGTCCGACCCGATGAAGCTGGAGCGCATCTCCGAGATCGTGCTCAAGCATTCGATCTGGCTCTTGATCGGGTGGTGGACCGGCGGCGCCTGGGTGCTCTATTTCAACGACGCACCGACGCTGGTCAGGGAACTCGTCACCTTCCAGGCGCCGATGATCGCCTATATCTGGATCGGCATCCTGACCGCGACGACCTACGTGCTCGCCGGCTTCATGCGCGAGCAGGTCTGCACCTATATGTGCCCGTGGCCGCGGATCCAGGCCGCGCTCACCGATGAATGGGCGCTCAACGTGACCTATCGTTACGATCGCGGCGAGAAGCGTACGTCAGTGAAGAAGGCGGCCGAGCTGCGCGCGCTCGGCGAGCAAGTCGGCGACTGCGTCGACTGTTATCAATGCGTCGCCGTGTGTCCGACCGGCATCGACATCCGCAATGGACCGCAGCTCGAATGCATCCAGTGCGGGCTCTGCATCGACGCCTGCGACAACGTGATGACCAAGATCGGCCGGCCGAAGCGGCTGATCGGCTACGACAACGACGTCAACATCCAGCGCCGCCAGGAAGGCAAGGCGCCGGTCTACCGCATTGTCCGGGCTCGCACCGTCGCCTACAGCGCGATCATCGCGGCGGTCGGTGGCATCATGATCTATACGCTGGCGACCCGCAGCCTGCTCGACGTCAACGTGCTGCACGACCGCAACCCGGTCGCGGTCAGGCTCAGCGACGGCTCGATCCGCAACGCCTACACGGTGCGGCTGCTCAACAAGAGCGGCTACGACCGCGTCATTGCGATCGACGCGAGCGGTCCGGTTAATGCGACGATCCATGTCATCGGGATCGATTCCGTGACGCAGGACCGGCCGATGATCGTGGTTCCGCGCGACTCCACCAGCGAGCTGCGGGTGCTCGTGACCGCGCCGGTCGAGGGCAATCCGGAAAAGTCGATCCCGGTTCGCTTTCACGTCACCGATATCGGTCTCGGCGAAGTCGCCAGCGCCACCGACAATTTCGTCGCGCCCTAGGATCAGGAGTTCGCCATGGCAACCAAGCCGCTGACCGGAACCAAGGTGTTTCTGATGCTGGTCGCCTTCTTCGGCGTCGTGATCGGCGTCAACGTGACCATGATGAAGCTCGCGATCGCGACGCTGCCAGGGACCGACGTCGACAGTCCCTATGCCGCGGGGCTCGCCTATGATCGCGAAATTTCGGCGGCGCAGGACCAGGCCGCGCGAAAATGGAAGGTCAGCGCCCATGTCGAGCGCCGCGCCGATGGCGGCGCCGTGCTTCAGGTCGAGGCGCGCGACGCGAGCGGCCAGCCGATCGCCGGACTGAAATTCGGCGGCCGCCTGGAGCGGCCGACCGACAAGCGCGCCGATCTCGCAATCGAGCTCTCGGAGGCCGGCATCGGCCTCTATCGCGGCAATGCCGCATCGGTCGCACCGGGCCAGTGGGACCTGGTGATCGAGGGCGAGACGCGGGGAGCGCGCGTGTTCATGTCGCGCAACCGCGTGATCCTGAACTGAAGGATTTTGCCATGCACGTCTCGCGCGACTTTTCGCATTACGTCCGGACTGCGGGCGAGGGCGTCCAGCACATCGATCTCGCGGTCGAGGGCGTTCACTGCGCCGGCTGCATGGCCAAGATCGAGCGCGGGCTGTCCGCGATTCCCGACGTCACGCTGGCGCGCGTGAACCTCACCGACCGGCGCGTTGCGCTGGAATGGAAGGCGGGCACGCTCGATCCGGCACGCTTCATCGATCGCCTCGAAGAGCTTGGCTACAAGGCCTATCCTTACGAGACCGAGAGCGCGGAGGCGACCGAGGTCGCCGAATCGCGCTTCCTGCTGCGCTGCCTCGGCATCGCCGCGTTCGCCACCATGAACGTGATGATGCTGTCGATCCCGGTGTGGTCCGGCAACGTCTCGGACATGCTGCCGGAGCAGCGCGATTTCTTCCACTGGCTGTCGGCGCTGATCGCGCTGCCGGCGGCGGCCTATGCCGGCCAGCCGTTCTTCCGCTCGGCCTGGCGCGCGCTGTCGGCCAAGACCACCAATATGGACGTCCCGATCTCGATCGGTGTGACTCTGGCGCTCGGCATGTCGGTGGTAGAGACCATCAACCACGCCGAGCACGCCTATTTCGACGCGGCGATCATGCTGCTCACTTTCCTCCTGGTCGGCCGCTTCCTCGACCAGAACATGCGGCGGCGGACCCGCGCGGTCGCGGGCAATCTCGCCGCGCTCAAGGCGGAGACCGCGGCCAAGTTCGTCGGGCCTGGCGAGATATCTCAAGTGCCGGTGGCCGCGATCTATCCCGGCGACATCGTGCTGCTGCGACCCGGCGAGCGCTGCGCGGTCGACGGCACCGTGATCGAGGGCCGTTCCGAAATCGACCAGAGCCTGATCACCGGCGAGACGCTCTACGTCACGGCAGGCCAGGGCACGCCGGTCTATGCGGGATCGATGAACATCTCGGGCAGCTTGCGGGTGCGAGTCTCGGCGGCCTCCGAGGCGACGCTGCTCGCCGAGATCACGCGGCTGCTCGACAACGCGCTGCAGGCGCGCTCGCGCTACATGCGGCTCGCCGACCGCGCCTCGCGACTCTATGCGCCCGTGGTGCATGCCACCGCGCTCGTCACCATCCTCGGCTGGGTCATCGCGGGCGCCGGCTGGCATGATGCGATCGTGACCGGCGTCGCGGTGCTGATCATCACCTGTCCCTGCGCGCTCGGGCTCGCCATTCCGACAGTGCAGACGATCGCCTCGGGCGCAATGTTCAGATCGGGCGTACTTCTCAATTCGGGCGATGCCATCGAGCGTCTCGCGGAAGCCGATCACGTCATCTTCGACAAGACCGGCACGCTGACGCTGCCCGATCTCGAAGTGATGAATGCCGCCGATATCCCCGCTGACATCTTCGAGCTTGCCGGACGGCTCGCGCTGTCGAGCCATCATCCGGTCGCCGCCGCAGTCGCGCAGGCCTCCGACGCCAGATCGCCGATCGTCGGCGCGGCGGAGGAGGCCGGCCAGGGCGTGCGCGCTGTGGTCGATGGCATCGAGATTCGCCTTGGCCGTCCGTCCTTCTGCGGCGCCGAGACGCTGGTTTCCGACGTGACAAATCTCGATCCCGAAGCCTCCGTCGTGGCTTTCAGCAAGGGGAGCGAAAAATTCATCCTCTTTGTGCGCCAGGGCCTCCGTCCCGATGCGCAGGCTGTGATCGCAGCGCTGAAGGCGCGCAATATCGGCATCGAGATTCTCTCCGGCGACCGCGAACCGGCGGTGATCGCGGCGGCCCACGCGCTGGGCATTTCCGAATGGCGCGCCGGGGTGACCCCAGCCGACAAGATCGCGCGGATCGAGGTCTTGAAGCAGAGGGGCATGAAGGTCCTGATGGTCGGCGACGGCATGAACGATGCGCCGTCGCTGGCGGCAGCGCACGTCTCGATGTCGCCGATCTCGGCCGCGCATTTGAGCCAGGCGACCGCCGATCTCATCTTTCTCGGCCGACCGCTGGCCCCGGTCGCCGCCGCCATCGACGCTTCACGTAAGGCGCTGCGTTTGATGCGGCAAAATCTCTGGCTTGCGATCGGCTACAATGTCCTCGCGGTGCCGGTCGCGATCAGCGGCGTCGTGACGCCCCTGATCGCGGCCGCCGCCATGAGCGGATCATCGATCCTGGTGATGGTGAATTCGCTGCGCGCGCGCGGCGCCTCGCGGGAGATCGCGTGATGGAAATCCTGGTCATCCTGGTGCCGCTAGCGCTGATGCTCGGTCTCGCCGGTCTCGCCGCCTTCCTCTGGTCGCTCCGGAGCGGCCAGTACGACGATCTCGACGGCGCCGCCTGGCGCGCCATCGCCGACGATGAGCCGCCGCAGGAAGCGCCGGCCAAGCGCTAGCGCTTCAAGGCGAGCGTCAGCAGGGCCGCGACCGCGAGCGCCAGGCCCACCCCGGCCACGCAGGCATGCCAGCCATACGCGTCGAACAGCCGGCCGAGGACGGCGGTGCCGATGAGCCCGCCGCAGAAATAGAAGGCGAGATAGGTGCCGCTGGCGATGCCGCGGTTTTCAGCCGCAGCCTGTCCGACGAATCCTGTCGCAGCCGCTTGCGCGGAAAAGGTGCCGATTCCGACCAGAACCATCCCGGCGAGGACCGCGCCCAGGTGTGGGGCCAGCATCAGCGGCAAGCCGATCCCTGCAATGGCGAGCGACCCCCAGATCGTCGGACGCGTTCCGAGGCGCGACGCCACTTTGCCGGCCAGCAACGTCGTGACCACCGACGGCAGGAAGACGAAGTAAACGAATCCGAGGTCCATCATGCCCAGCGACAGCGGTGGCCGAACCAGAACGAAATTGACGAATGTGAAAGTGCCGATGAATGCGAACAGGATGCAGAAGCCGATGCCGTAGGCGGCACGCAGCCGTGAATCCCGCCACTGCGCGATCGTCGCGGCAAACGCCGATGCTGTCGACGTCGTTGCACGCGTCGGCTGTACGCGCGCAATGGTGAAATAGACCAGTGCCGCGCCAGCGAGATTGAGGACTGCGAAGAAATAGAAATTCCATGCCAGGCCAAGGCTATCGGCGATCGCGGCCGAGACCAGCCGGCCAACGAAATTGCTGGCGACGTTTCCCGTGATGTAGGCGGCAAAGGCGCCGCCGGAATCCATTGCGCTGCATTGCTCGCCGAGATGAGCCAATGTCAATGCGAAGGCGGATGCCATGCAGAGGCCCTGCGCGACCCGCAGGCCGGTGAAGACGGCAAGATTGGGCGCAGTCGCCAGCAGGCTCGTCGGAATCGCGAGCAGGGTCAGGCTGAGCAGGATGCCGATCCGCCTGTCGATGTGCGGGCTGAGAAAGCCGACGACGAGGCCTGCGACGGCCATGCCGAACGTGCTTGCGTTGACCGCCAGGCTCATCGCCGCCGGCGTGACGCCGTAGTGACGTGTCAGCGAGGGCAGGATTGCCTGTGTCGCGAACAGGTCGACGACGGTGAGGAAGGCAGTGAGGCCGATCACGAGGGAGCGAAGCGCGAGACCTGGTGAATGCGCGTCCATCGTCATCGCGGTCGGTTTGATCGGCGCGGAAAGATCGGTCATGGCAGGGCTTCCTTGTGATGAATGTGGCGCCCGCATGCGGGGCAGCATGGGGATCCCGGGCGCCACATTCCGTCAGGCGTGCGCTGGGGTCGCGCACCCGTTACATGTTGTGGTCGTGCGGGTCCTTGCGGACGTCGCCGACATAGAGGATGACCGTTTCCTTGCCGAGGTTCTTCCACCAGTGCGAGGTGCCGGACACCTCGGGGCGGATGTCGCCGGCCTTGTGCACGATCGGATCGACGCAGTTGGAAGCGTGTTCGACGATCTCGCCTTGCTGCACGAAGATCAGGGCAGGGCGGTCGTCATGGCTGTGCCAGGGCACGATGCCGCCGGGCTCGATGGTCAGCTTGCGGAAGCGCAGCTCGCGGCCTTCGATATGCGCCGGCTGTTTGCCGAGGTCGATGGCGCCGAGCGTGACGTCGGTGACGCCGACCGGCTTGTAGTCGACCATCTGCTGCGCGTTCGGCTTGATCTTGTCGGCCGGGCATTCGCCGGCGGAGACTGGCTGCGCCGAGAGTGTCAATACGCCGAGGATCGCAAGGCCGGGCCAGACCGCGCGCGACAAGGTGTGATGCTTGAACATCGGGACGTCTCCTGTGTTGGCCGCAACCGCAATGGTCGCCGGCTATGTCGGGACTTTCGTCGAAAGAGTGCTCGTTCTGAAATGCTCTTTCGCTCTCGCTGCGATAGACCGGCGCTATCGGGCCCGATACGCGCTCGCTATCGAACCGATTGGGGATCGGCATTTCCGCTTTCCCAGCGATTGGCGTTCGATGGCAGGGCGCCCGATTGGCGGGCGTTCACGTCAATCCGGAGAAGCATCTCATGACGACATTGTCCAAGACCTTGATTGCCACGGCTGCGTTCGCGGTCATCGCCACATCGGCCTTCTCGGAGGCCACATGGGACTTCAAGGCCGGCATGGCCTACATGTATGGCGGTCCCGGCAAGATGTCGGCGATGGCCATGGCCCCGGCGGAGAAGAACCACGAGGCCATGATGAAGAGCGCCAAGAAGGTCCCTGACAACACCGTCTTCTTCATGGACAACGGATCGCTGTATTCCACCTCGGGGCGGCTGGATCCGACCGGCAATTTCTACGTGAACTGATCGCGTGCGCATGACGGCCGCCCCTTGCGGGCGGCCGGATCGGGCACCTAATATTCGTCCCCTGAACGCTGGAGCGCAAGATGACCTCTCTCTCGCCGGCCGATGCCGAGCGGCTCAAACTCGCCTTCCAGCGCTGCCGTGACATGGATGGCACGCTGAACGAGCAGCTCCGCGCCTATGCCGACGCCAGCCGTGACGTGTTCCCGGCCTATGGCGAGGCAGTCGATCATCTGGTGACCAGGTTGAATGGAAACGGCGGCGGCGACACCGCGCCGCGTCCGGGCGAGGCGATGCCGCCGTTCATGTTGCCGGACGAGAGCGGGCGTCTCGTCGCGTTGTCCTCGCTGCTGGAGAGCGGCCCGGTCGCCGTGATGTTCTTCCGCGGCCATTGGTGCCCCTATTGCCGGCTCAATGTTCGCGCGGTGGTCCAGGCGCTTGATCGCATCGAGTCCATGGGGGCGCGAATCATCGCGGTCATGCCGGAGACGCAGGAATATACCCAGCAGCTCAAAGCGGAAGCTGGTGCGCCATTTCCGATCCTGACCGACCTCGACAACGGCTATGCGCTGTCGCTCAATCTCGCGATCTGGCTCGGTGCCGAGATCCAGAGCCTGTTGTCCTATCAGGATATGGCGAAATTCCACGGCAATGATGGCTGGATGCTGCCAATCCCGGCCGTGTTCGTCGTCGGTCGCGACGGCCTCGTGAAAGCCCGCTTCGTCGATCCGGATTTCCGCAAGCGGATGGAGATTGATGATCTGCTTGAAGCGTTGGAAGGCGCGAGCAGGGAAGCCTAAAAGGGTCAGCAGCGAGCGTCGCTGCTAACCCGCAATCTCCCGCCAATCCGCACCGCGCAGCATGCGCATCACGGCATTGGCCACCGCCGTACGCTGCCGGCCGGCCACCCCGTAGAGGCTGACGGTGCGACGGGCGTCCAGCCCGGCGACCGCAGCGCGCGTCAGCGTCTCCGGAACGGGCGAGGTGTGCGGCACCATGGCGACGCCGATGTCGGCCTCGACCAGCTCGATCAGGTCGCGCTCGTTCGAGATTTCGTGACCCTGTTCGACCGCGATGCCGTGCTCGCGCAGGCTCGCCGAGATACGGACGGAATGCTCGCAAAACGTCCGGCTCAGCAGCTGCTCCGCGCGCAAATCGTCCAGTTCGATGCTGCTGCGGCCTGCGAGCCGGTGTCCGTCGCTGACCACGAGCTCGAAGCTCTCGGTGAACAGCGGCCAGACATCGAGCCGCTCCCAGGCCTCGTCGATGTCGGCGGCAATCCCGAGCTCGGCCTCGCCCTTCTTCAGCAAGTCGGCCACTTCACGACTCGAGCCGCGCAGGAAGCGGAATTCGAGCCGGTTGAACTGCCGTTTGATCTGGTTGAGATGCGGGATGAGGAGCGAAAGATCGATCGAATGCGTCAGCGCGACGCGAAGCGCGCCGATCTCGCCGCTGCGGAAAGAGGAGGCCAGCGAGCGTGCGCCGGTGGCCGCATCAAAACACTGCTTCAGCAGCGGATGCATGCGCTGGCCGAGCTCGGTCAATTGTGCCGCAGGCCGTTCGCGGCGAAACAGATCGCCGCCGAGTTCGGCCTCGAGCTGCTTGATCGCGCGCGTCAGCGAAGGCTGCGTCACGTTGCAGTCCTCGGCGGCACGCGTGAAGTTCAAGAGCTGCGCCACCGCGAGGAAATAGCGGACCTGGTGCATTTCCATGGATCGGCTCTCCAGCAAGACTAGGCGGAGGCTAGCCGATCGGGGCGGGGAATGACATCCCGGCCGCAATAGCGCCCGGGCATCGTTTCGGAAGCTAACGGGCATTTCCGTCAAACCGGGCGATGCTTCACAGTCGGCTCAACACCAGTCGTCGGAGGATTTGCCAGTGAATATGTCCGTCAAGCCGCAGACGTCCGCCGCCCGGGCGCTCGCGGGCAAGGTTGCGCTGGTCACGGGGTCAACCAGTGGCATCGGCCTCGGTATCGCGCGGGCACTTGCCGCGGCCGGCGCCGACATCGTGCTGAACGGCCTTGGTGTGGCGGCCGAGCTCGACCGGACGCGCGAGCAGATCGCGGCCGAGTTCGGCGTCAAGGCAAGTTTTTCGCCGGCCGACATGACCAGGCCGAATTCGATCGCCGAGATGATCGCGGCGACGGTCGCGCAGGCCGGCCGGCTGGATATCCTGATCAACAATGCCGGCATCCAGCACGTTGCGCCGCTGGAGCAGTTTCCGGTCGAGAAATGGGACCAGATCCTCGCGATCAATCTGTCGTCGGCCTTCCACACCACGCGGCTCGCGCTGCCCGCAATGCGACAGAACGGGTTCGGGCGGATCATCAACATCGCCTCCGCGCACGGCCTGGTCGGCTCACCGTTCAAGGCGGCCTATGTCGCGGCCAAGCACGGCATCGTCGGGCTCACCAAGGTGACTGCGCTGGAGACGGCAGAAGAGGGCATCACCTGCAACGCGATCTGTCCCGGGTATGTCTATACGCCGCTGGTCGAGGCGCAGATCGACGGACAGGCCAAGGCGCACGGGATCTCGCGCGACCAGGTGATCCGCGACGTGCTGCTGGCGCAACAGCCGAACAAGCGCTTCTCGACCGTCGAGGAGCTCGGTGCGCTCAGCGTATTCCTGTCGACCGACGCGGCGGCCACGATCACCGGGATTGCGTTGCCCGTCGACGGAGGCTGGACCGCGCATTGAAGGCGAGCGCGTAACAAAACATCGCGAGGAACGAACATGGCAAGGATACGGGCTCTCAGGGAGCAGGATATGAACGGCGTAAAGCGCGATACCAGCGTGTCGAAGGATCTGCCCGGCCAGGTGGTGCTGGTGCTTCAGGGCGGCGGTGCGCTCGGGTCCTATCAGGCCGGGGTGTACCAGGCGCTGCACGAGGCCGGCATCGAGCCGGACTGGATCATCGGCACCTCGATCGGCGCCATCAATGCCTGCCTCATTGCGGGCAACGCGCCCGACCAGCGGCTGCAGCGCCTGAAGGAGTTCTGGAAACGAATGGAGCAGAATCCGGTCTGGAATCTGCGCACCGCGTTTCCCGACTTCAACGAAAAGCTCGCCTATTGGTCGACCGTGACCCACGGCATTCCCGGCTTCTTCCGTCCCAATCCATTGGCGCATGCGGGCGATTCCTATCCCCTCGGAGCCGATCACGCCGGCTTCTATTCGACGGCCCCGCTGGAGCGGACGCTGCTCGAGCTCGTCGATTTCGGCCGGATCAATCGCTGCGCGCCACGATTGACGGTCGGCGCCGCTCACGTCCGCAGCAGCCAGATGCGCTATTTCGACAGCCGCGACGGCGAGCTGACGGTGAAGCATGTCATGGCGTCAGGCGCGCTGCCGCCGGCGTTTCCGGCCGTGCGGATCGATGGCGAGCTCTATTGGGACGGCGGTATTCTGTCGAACACGCCGACCGAGGCGGTCTTTGATGATAATCCGCGTAAAAATTCGCTGATCTTCGCCGTGCATTTGTGGAATCCCGTCGGCGCCGAGCCAACCACGATGGCGGAGGTCTTGAACCGGCACAAGGACGTGCAGTATTCTAGCCGGATCGCGAGCCAGATCACGCGCCAGCAGCAAGCCCATCGCCTGCGCCATGTCATCAACCAGCTCGCCGCGCGACTGCCCGAGAGCGAGCGCAGCGATCCGGCGGTTCGTGAATTGGCGAGCTATGGTTGCCCGACACGCATGCATGTCGTGCGCCTGCTTGCGCCGCAGCTCGATCGCGAGAACCACACCAAGGATATCGACTTCAGTCCGTCCGGCATCATGCGGCGCTGGGATGCCGGCTATTCGCACACAAAGTCCGTGCTGGAGCGAAGGCCCTGGGTTGGCGAGTTCGACCCGCTTGCGGGCGTGGTGCTGCACGAACATGTGGACGTCATGCCGATTGCGGCGGAGTGAGGGCTTGGTCCGTCATTGTTTCTCGCAGTGACGATTTCACGGGAAGGCCGTCCGGGTTATTGTCGCCCGCTGTCTTCGTCGCGAGGCCTTGCAATTGGTCGCTGAGAGAGATCTGGAATCTGCCCTCGATCAGGTTCGTGCTGATATGGCGGGACCGGTTGCTGGTGTGTTCGGCCCTGACACGATGACTTGGCAGATCGACCGCGAGGCCGTGATCTTTCTCGGCGCCGGTCGTGCGCTGTTGCTGCAGCTGGCGCATCCCTGGGTCGCCGCCGCCATCGCCGAGCACTCGCGGACCTTGGCCGATCCGATCGGACGATTTCATCGCACCTTCGACATCGTCTTTGCCATGGTGTTCGGCTCGCTTGACCGCGCGCTGTTGTCGTCGCGGCAACTGCACCGGCGCCACAGCATGATCGTCGGCGAGATGCCGGAGACCGTCGGTCCGTTCGCGGCAGGCTCGCGCTACTGTGCCAACGACGTCCCATCGCTGCGCTGGGTTCATGCCACGCTGGTCGAGACCGCGCTGATGGCGCATGACCTCGTTCTGCCGCCGCTCTCGGCGGACGAGCGCGAGCGCTACTGGGCCGAGAGTCGGTTGTTCGGTGCCCTGTTCGGGTTGACGGCGCACGATCTGCCCACGGACTGGTCGGGCTTTGCGGCCTACACCGCGGCAATGACGCAATCGGATACGCTGACTGTCAGTCCGGCGGCGCGCGAGATCGCCGCGCAAATCTTTGGTGGCGCGCGCCCGTGGTTGCGTCCGCCGCGCTGGTATCGCGCGCTCACGGCAAGCCTGCTGCCGGAACGCCTGCGTGTGGGGTTTGGGTTCGAGCTTGATGAGCGCGATAAGAGGGCGGCCGAAAATGCGCTCCGATGGATCCGACGCGTCTACCCGAAGTTGCCGGATCGCTTGCGCTATGTCGGTCCCTACCAGGAAGCGCAGGCGAGGCTGCGCGGCGAGCCGCAGCCGGACTGGATGACGCGGTGCCTTAACCGTGCCTGGATCGGACGGTCGCAGATGGATCAGCGCGGGAAGGGGTGAAGTCCTCCGCCGTTGCCACAAACCACCGTCATTGCGAGGAGCCCTTGCGACGAAGCAATCCAGGCTGCTGCCACGGAAACAGTCTGGATTGCTTCGCTACGCTCGCAAGGACGGAGCGCGAAGGACACGCCGTCGCCGCGCGCTCACACCGCCGCCAGCTTCCGGTACAGCGCGTTGTAGCTGCCGGCCGGGATGCTCCAGGAGAACGACCGTCCCATCGCACTGCGACGCATGGTGTCGAGCTGGTCCTGTGCCACGAAGGCGGAGAACGCCCGGCGCACGCCGCCGAGGAAGGACTCGTGCGAGGGTTTTGAGAACAGGAAGCCGGTTTCGCCGTCGGTAATGGTCTCGGCGAGGCCGCCGGTCTGGTGTCCGATCGGCAGCGAGCCGAAGCGCTGGGCGTACATCTGGCTGAGCCCGCAGGGCTCGAAGCGTGACGGCATCAATGTGAAATCGCTGCCGGCGAAGATGCGGCGCGCCTGAGCCTCGTTGAAGCCGATCACGACCCCGATCGCGTCAGGCCGCCGGCGATGCGCGTCGATCAGCGCCTGCTCGAGCGCCGGCTCGCCGGAGCCGGTGACCACGATCTGCCCGCCGGCATCGACGATCTCGTCGGCCGCCGCCAGCACGAGGTCGATGCCCTTCTGGTGCACCAGCCGGGCGACGATGCCGAACATCGGGCCGCGCGACACCGCAAGCCCGAACTGCTTGCGCACATAGTCCGCATTGGCCTTCTTGCCGATCCAGTCGCCGGCGCCGAACTGCTGAGCAAGCTGGGCGCAGGAACGCGGGTCCCAGCTCTCGTCGATGCCGTTGAGGATGCCGGTGAGCTCGGCCGCGTCGGAGCGGACTCGAAGCAGGCCTTCGAGACCGCAGCCGAATTCATCCGTGGTGATCTCCCGCGCATAGGTGCCGCTGACTGTCGTGAGATGCGAGGCGTAGACCAGCCCGGCCTTGAGGAAGGAGAGCTGGTCGTAGAATTCGACGCCGTCGATATGGAAGGAGCTCTCCGGTGCGCCGATCCGCCGCAGCGAGTCCTTCGGGAAGAGGCCCTGATAGGCGAGGTTATGAATGGTCAGGATCGACGGCAGCTTGGAGCCGCGCCAAGCGAGGTAGGCCGGCACGAGCGAAGCCTGCCAGTCATTGGCATGGATCAGGTCTGCTGCCCAATCCTTGTCCAGCGTGCCCATCGCGAGCTCAGCGGCGGCCGAGGCAAAGCGAGCGAAACGGATGTCGTTGTCGGGCCAGTCGCGCCCGGACTCGTCGCCATAGGGGTTGCCGGGCCGGTCGTAGAGTTGCGAACACAACAACACATAGACCGGCAGACCGTCCTTGGTCGCGGCGCGGCCGAGCGAGCAGGCCGGCATCTCCGCGAACGCCGGACAGCGGCCAACGATCTGAATATGCGTGAGTTGTTCGATGATGTCGCGATAGCCAGGCAACA
This sequence comes from Bradyrhizobium sp. JR4.3, assembly GCF_040547695.1. Lineage (NCBI taxonomy): Bacteria > Pseudomonadati > Pseudomonadota > Alphaproteobacteria > Hyphomicrobiales > Nitrobacteraceae > Bradyrhizobium > Bradyrhizobium sp. JR4.3. The sequence continues at coordinate 46,736 of NZ_JBEPQF010000010.1, forward strand.
TGACCCGGATGTCGGCGAAAGGACGGAGGGCTCGGGGGAGTGCAGCGGAAACGGCTCCAAGTCCGCCGACGCGGACAAAGTCGTCCATTTCTGTCGTAACGAACAAGACCCTCAAGAACTGCTGCCCTCTGCCGGAGCCCGATTGCTGCTATGCAAGAACGGGTCCAGTTGCCCCGGAATTCCCAAAGCCGCCCGCGAGACGTGTCTGTTCGGTAAAGACTTTCCTACTCAGCCGCCGCCCTCTAGGGTCGGCGCACCAACAACAGAGAACTTCGATAAGTTCCTAAGTGACTCAAGGACGCAAGCAGGCATGCAGCTATCAGATAAGCATGAGGGGACCACGACAAAGGCCTTCGCCGGCCTCCGTGTCCTGGATTTTTCGACCACCATCGCCGGTCCCCATTGTGCGCGGATGCTCGCCGACATGGGCGCCGAGGTCATCAAGATCGAGACCGACGGCGGCGAGACGATGCGGACCCGGCCGCCGCTGCGCAAGGGCTGCAGCACCGTGTTCGGCCAGCTCAACGTCGGCAAGAAGAGCGTCGTGCTCGACCTCAAGTCCGAGGACGGCAAGGAGGCGGTCCGCCGGCTGGCCGCGACTGCTGACATCCTGGTCGAGAACTTTCGCCCCGGCGTGATGCATCGGCTGCGGCTCGACTATGACAGAATACGCACCGTCAATCCGAAGCTGATCTACTGCTCGATCTCCGGCTACGGCCAGAGCGGCCCGTCGGCTGAGCTGCCGGCCTATGCGCCGGTGATCCATGCAGCCTCCGGTTACGACATGGCGCATCTCGCCTACCAGCCCGGCCGCAGCCGCCCGGATTATTGCGGCATCTACCATGCCGACGTCGTCACCGGCACCTACGGGTTTGGCGCGATCGCGTCGGCGCTCTACCAGCGCACCTTGACTGGGCTCGGCCAGCACATCGACGTTTCCATGCTGGAATCGATGCTGACGCTGACGCTGACGGAGTTGCAGAGTTCGCAATTCGCGGTGAAGCCGCCGCCGCGCCCGATGTTCGGGCCGACCGAGACGGCCAATGGCTATGTCATGATCACGGTCGCGAGCGAGAAGACGTTTCAGGGACTGATGGGCGTGATCGGCCGCCCCGACTGGATTTCCGATCCGCGCTTCGCCGCCTACGCGGCGCGCCGCGATCATTGGGCCGACTTGATGGACGGTGTCGAGGCCTGGTCGCGGCAGCTCTCGACCGATGTCTGTCTTGTCGCGCTAGGTGCGGCCGGCGTGCCGGCCTCGGCCTACCGCACTGTGTCCGAAGCACTGGCCGATCCGCAGCTCGCGCACCGTGAGGCGCTCTCGTCTGTTGAGGATGAAGGCGGTTCGTTCCAGGTCCTCAATCTGCCGTTCCGGATGACCGGTGCCGATACGACACCGGGCAAGACGATGGCCGTTCTTGGCGAGCACACGGACGGACTGCGCGCGGAGATCGGGCTCACCGACAATGCGCCAATTCCGTCGGGCAAAACAGCCGTGCAAGGCTGACGATAAGGCTGACGGCAGTCTGACAGGCAGCATCCTGCAGCAAGCAATCCGGCTTTGCGTGTGGCCGGCTTGCCATCATCCGTCAGCCTCAACTAGACAGGTCCGAGTTTGTCTCGTCCTGTCGCCCATGCCATGGTGGCGACGACAAGAAAAGTATCCAGGAGGACGCCAATGAAAAGTTTCAAGGTCGCCGACTTCAAGGCGCCGCTGCAGGAGTTCGACGAGGCAACGCCGCAGCCGTCCGGCACGCAGGTGCTGATCAAGGTGAAGGCCGCCGGCGTCTGCCATAGCGACCTTCACATCTGGGAAGGCGGCTACGATCTCGGCCACGGCCGCAAGCCGCTCTCGCTGAAGGACCGCGGCATCAATTTGCCGCTGACCATGGGGCACGAGACGGTCGGCGAGGTCCTCGCCTTCGGCCCGGACGTGAAGTCGTCGGACCAGGGCGACGTGAAGATCGGCGATGTCGGGCTGGTCTATCCCTGGATCGGTTGCGGCAAATGCGCGACCTGTCTCGCCGGCGATGAGAACATGTGCCTGACGCCGCGCTCGCTCGGCGTCTACTGCGACGGTGGCTATTCCGACCACATGCTGGTGCCGCATCCGCGCTATTTGCTCAATCTGAGAGGCCTCGATCCCGCGTCGGCCGCACCCTACGCCTGCTCGGGCGTCACGACCTATAGCGCGCTGAAGAAGCTCGAGCAGCACTTCGACACGCCGATCGTGATGTTCGGTGCCGGCGGACTTGGCCTGATGGCACTGTCGCTGCTGAAGGCGATGGGCGGCAAGGGCGCGATCATGGTCGACATCGACGCGAAGAAACGCGAAGCCGCGGAGCAGGCCGGCGCGCTCGCGACCGTCGATCCCAAGGCGCCCGACGCGCTGGAGCAGCTTGCCAAGAAAGCCGGTGGTCCCATCCGCGCCGTGCTCGATCTCGTCGGCAACGCCGCCACCACCCAACTCGGCTTCGACTGCCTGACGAAGGGCGGCAAGCTCGTGCTCGTCGGCCTGTTCGGCGGCGGCGCGACCTGGGCGCTGCCGCTGATTCCGATCAAGGCGGTGACGATCCAGGGCAGCTATGTCGGCAATTTGCGCGAGACGCAGGAGTTGCTCGACCTCGTGCGCGCGAAGAACATAGCGCCGATCCCCGTGACGCGGCAGCCGCTCGCCAAGGCCAACGACGCGCTGGTGCAGTTGCAGCAGGGCGCGGTGGTCGGCCGCACGGTGCTGACGCCGTAGCCTCGGTCTATCCTCCGTCATTGCGAGCGCAGCGAAGCAATCCAGAATCCCTCCGCGGAACAGTCTGGATTGCTTCGTCGCAAGAGCTCCTCGCAATGACGAGTCTCTCTCTCCTTCATTCGGAAGCCCCATGTCCGCAAATAACGCCTTCCACATTGCCGTGCTCGCCGGTGACGGCATCGGTCCCGAAGTCATGGCGCCGGCCATCGAAGTCCTGCGCAAGATCGAGACGAAATCCGGCCTGAGCTTCCGCTTCACCGAGGCGCCGGCGGGCGCCAATCATTATCTCGCCACCGGCAAGTCGATGCCCGATACCACCATCAAGCTGTGCGAGGAGGCGGACGCGATCCTGCTCGGCGCCTGCGGTCTGCCGTCGGTGCGCTACCCTGACAACACCGAGATCGCGCCGCAGATCGAGCTGCGCTTCATCTTCGATCTCTATGCCGGTGTGCGCCCGGCGCGGCTCATTCCGGGCGTACCGAGCCCGATCGTCGGCGCCGACCAGCGCGGCATCGATCTCGTCGTGATCAGGGAGTCTACCGAAGGCCTGTTCGCCTCGATGGGCAAGGGCGTCGTCACCCATGAGGAGGCGCGCGAGACCATGGTGATCACGCGCAAGACATCCGAGCGCCTGTTCGAGTTCTCGTTTCGCCTCGCCGAACGGCGCAAGGCGCGCGGCAAGCCCGGCGCGCTCGCCTGCGTCGACAAGGCGAACGTGTTCAAGGCCTTTGCGTTCTTCCGCGGCATCTTCGACGACATCGCCAAGCGCCATCCGGAGGTGAAGACCGACCGGCTCTATGTCGATGCCTGCTCGGCGATGCTGGTGAAGCGTCCTTGGGATTTCGACGTGATGGTGATGGAGAACATGTTCGGCGACATCGTCTCCGACATCACCGCGAGCCTGATCGGCGGCCTCGGCATGGCGCCGTCGGCAGACATCGGCGACAAATACGCCGTGTTCCAGCCGTGCCACGGCACCGCGCCCGACATCATGGGGCAGGGCAAGGCCAATCCCACCGGGATGATCCTGTCGGCCGCGATGATGCTGGACTGGCTCGCCGACAAGCACGGCGTCGAGGGCGCGGCTGAGGCCGGCGAACAAATTGAGCGCGCCGTGGACAAGGTCTATGCCGGCGGCCTCAAGCCGATGGAATTCGGCGGCAGCAACGGCACCGCCGACATCACGAAGGCGGTGCTCGCGGCGCTGTAGTCAAGGAAGAGAGGCCTCGCGGCCCCTTGCAGTTCACCAGCGACGCCAGTGGCGATGGCCCCAGCCCCACGGACGGCCGCCGTAGAAGCGTCGCGGGCCGCCGTAAAAGCCGTAGGCGCCATAATAGTTCGGACGCCAGAAGCAGCGACCCCAGGGGTTGCAGACCCAGCGCACCTGATCGACGTCGGCTGCCGGGCCGCTCGCGATACGGTCGGCCTGCGGAATGCCGTTCGGCATCGCTGCGAGCGCCTGTCCTGATGCGAGCGTTGCGCCGCCCAGGGCAGCCAGACCAACAACAGCAAATTTGAGTTTCATCGCAATCTCCCTCGTTTGATGGCGAGAGAACTTCCAGCAAATCAGCTGGTTGCTATGGTGTTGCAGCGGCGTGGGAATTTAATCTTCGTGAATGCATGTTCACGTTGGCGGCCGTCATCGCGAAGAGCCAAGCGACGAAGAGGCAGAGGCACTCTGGATTGTTTTCATTTTGCTCGCTGACGACGGAATCACCGTCCCTGGAACTGCGGCTTGCGCTTCTCCATGAAGGCCTGCCGGCCCTCGCGAAAATCCGCGCTGTCCATGCAGGCCGTGCCGGCCGCCTTGATCGCGTCCATGTCGCGCCCGCTTTCGTCCTTCAACACTTGCGCGATGGTGAGCTTGGCAGCCTTGATCGCGAGCGGCGCATTTTGCGAGATCGTCTCGGCGATGGCCATGGTCTCGCCCCAGAGCTGATCCTCCGGAACCACGCGCTCGACCAACCCGATGCGCAGCGCTTCCGACGCATCGATGCGCATGCCCGTATACATCAGGAGCCGGGCCCAGGACGGGCCAACCAGCGACACCAGGTGCTTCAAGCCGTCATAGCCATAGGCGATGCCGAGCTTCGCCGCGGGAATGCCGAACTGGCTGCCATGGGAGGCAATGCGGATGTCCGCGAGCATCGCCACTTGCATGCCGCCGCCGAGACAAAAGCCCTGGATGCAGGCAATGGTCGGCTTGGGATAATCGGCGAGCAGCGCGCGCTGGGCGGCGCTGCGTTTGCCATATTCCTCGGAAGCGGCGGCGTTATGGCGTGCCTTCTCGAACTGGCTGATGTCGGCGCCCGACACGAACGCCTTGCCGCCGCCGCCGCGCAGGATCACGACGCGCACGGCAGCGTCATCTCGTAAGGCTGTCAGCGCCTCGCCAAATCCCTCCCACATCTCCAGCGACATCGCATTGCGCTTGTCGGGATTGTTGAAGGTGATCACGCCGACGCCACCGGCTATGTGCTTGAGGATCTTGCCGTCGGCGTAAGGAATTTCGGTCGTGCTGGACATGTCGGACATCGCGCTCGCTTTCGTTGGCGAGGCGCAATGTTCGGCCGGGGCGAGGCCAGGGTCAACCGCGGCAACGGACGTGGCTGTGCAGCCGCCTGTGCCGCGATTGCATGGCGCGATCTATCTCGTCATATGCGCGGTCAGCGGATGGCTGCCGGCATTGCTGAAGAAGGCCGCCTCTTCGGCGGTCGCCTCCAGCAGCTGCTCGTCCTGGTTATAGACGTCGTTGCGGAACTGGACGGTCTGGTCCTTGGTCATCCACGCCGTGAGATAGATCCAGGCCACCGGCACTTTCTTCACCATGGCGACGTCGAGATGCTGGCCGCTGGCGATTTCCGCGTCGATCGCGGCGCGGCTCCATTTCGGCTGGTCCTTCAGCAGCCATGCGGCGAGATCGCGCACATTGTCGACGCGCGAGCAGCCATGGGAATCGAAGCGGTAATCGTCGCTGAACAGATTGCGCTGGTTGGTGTCGTGCATGTAGACCGAATAGGAATTCGGCATGTCGATCTTGACCGCGCCGAGCGCGTTGAACGTGCCGTTGTGCTGGCGCACGGTGAAATTCGGCGTATGCGTGCCCGACCAGTCAACCGACTTCGGATCGATCGGATTGTCGTGGGCGTCGAGCACCTCCATGTGCATGCGCGACAGATAGGTAGGATCCTTGCGCATATGCGCGGAGATCTCGGTTTTGGCGATCGAGGAGGGCACCGTCCAGGTCGGATTGAGGACGACGCTGCTGATCTGGGCCGTCAGCGTCGGCGAGGGCTTTTCGGTCTTGCCGACGATCACGCGATAACGCCTTACCACGACGTCGTTCTCGACCGCTTCGGCGAAGGCGCCGGGGATGTTGACCACGACATAGCGCTGGCCGAAGCCGAAATTCATGTTCTCGAGCCGCTGCAGCGAAGCCTCCAGCTGCCGGATGCGCGTCTGCACCGGCACGTTCATCGCCGCGATCGTGCGTGGCGTCATCGTTCCGGTCGGTGCGAGGCCGTGGCGGGCCTGGAAGCGTTTCACGGCGTCGGCGAGATCCTGGTCGAAGGCGCCGCTCGCCCTGTCGGCGGCAAGATCGCCGGAGACGATCAGCCGCTTGCGCAGGAGATCGTCGTTGGCGCCCTGGGCGCCGGGCGCGAATTTGGCGTCTGCCGGGATGGCCGGCCAGCCGCCGCGCACGGCCAGATCGGAATAGCTCAGTGCCGCATCCTTGATGCGCTGGGCGGATCCTTCGTCATAGGTCGGCTCATGCGTCAGCGCGAGCGCCGCGGCCGAGCGGCTTTCTGCCGTCGAAGCGGATGCCGGCGCGGCGGTTTTCGGGGCGGCTGCGTGGGCCGGATTGGCGGCGGCCGGCACGGTGCCAGCCGTAGTCGCCGGCTTAGGCCCGGCCTGCCCAATGGTCTCGGTCTGCGCAAGCGCGGAGGCGCTCGCAAGCATGCCGACGGCAATGATCATCGCATGGCGTTTCGACATGTGTCCCATATTCCCCATGAGAGCGAGGCCCGGACGGGCGATCGCGTCGGAAATTCCGCTGGTCGTGCTGATTCGAGAAATCGGCGAGAGGCTAGCGCCTCCCGGTTGCGGCTCCCTTAAGCACGGCGCATCACGAGCCCCGCACGTCGGACGGCGGTCTCTGGATTGGGTCGCGACAGGGCCGGAATCGGTTCGCGAAAACCGCGGGCGACGGCGGGAAAAATGGTCAACAAAAAGGGGCGGTGATGCCGCCCCGAGAAGTCTGCGCGAGCGCGCGGGCCGGATAGATCTCGTCCGGGTCTCGTCCAATCCAGCCGCGTCCCCGTGACGCGGCGGATTGAACATGGGGCGGAAAGGCGCGAACGCCGATCGGCTCAGGCTTCGTTCGCCGCGATCGATTCCATCAGAGAGACGAGCTGACGCTGCACCGTCTGGTCCTTGATCTTGCTGTAGGCGCGCAGCAGGCGGAGGCTGAAGGCCGAGTCCAGGAAGAGCAGGCTCTCGACTTCGCGCGCCTTGTTGTCGCCGTCATAGAAGAAGGTCACCGGCACATCGAGGGCGGTGGCGATCTGCTGGAGCCGGGCCGCGCCGACGCGATTGACGCCCTTCTCGTACTTCTGGACCTGCTGGAAACTGACGCCGAGCTTCTCGCCGAGCTCCGCCTGCGAGACCTTCATCTCGACGCGCCGCAGACGGATTCGCTTGCCCAACTCAATGTCCGGCTTGCCGGCACTGCGCTGCTTCATTCTCTTCGCCGCTGTCTTCATCTTTTTTCTCATCGGTCTTCGGTTGAAAACCCCCCGAAGAGGTGGGTCAGGGGTTCGCCCATATACTCGTCCTTGAATTCATGCGGGTGCACGAACTCTTCCTTAAACCACGGGAAACGCGCCGGATTGAAGGCTTCGATCAGCCAGTCAATCATGTGCCGCACTCGCGGAATCCGGCCGCTACCAGGGTGGTAGGACAACCAGATATCCAGCGATCTGTTCAGCTCGACCTCCAGTGGAATCAACTTCCCGCCAAGCGCAACGGCGTAGCTCGGGAATACGCCAATTCCGGCACCATTCGCGACCGCCCAGTAATTGGCGCTTGAGACGTTGGTCTTCATGACCAGAAGGTCACGCTCCGGAACGCCGGGGAAGAAGCTCTCGAAAGTTTGCTTGGCGTCGAGCTGGTCGGCGAACTGCAGCACCAGGCGGTGCTTGATCAACTCCATCGCCGAACGCGGCGCGCCATGTTTTGAAATGTATTTCTCGGAGGCCCAGAACATCAGATGCATGCGGCCGAGGCGCACCAGCTTGACGTCGAGTGCGGAGGGCCGCGACAGGTGAATGGCGACATCGGCCTCATGGCGAGAGACGTCGGCCGAGCGCATCGCGCAGTGCAGGTCGACCAGGATCTTCGGAAAGGCCTGCTGGAATTCGACCAGTCGCGGGGCGAGCCAGAATGTGCCCAGTCCCTCGGTGACGGCGACGCGGACCTCGCCGGACAGGGCGTTCGCCGTCGAATCGCTGGTGCGCAGCACGTCGAACGCGGCCGCCTCCATTTGCTCGACGGCGGAGACCACCAGCGCGCCTTCGTCGGTCAGATGAGTGCCGTGGACGTCGCGGGTGAACAGGGTGGTGCCGGTCTGGCGTTCGAAATCATCGATCCGGCGGCGGACGGCATTGATCGACAGCGACAGGCGCTCGGCCGCCGAACGGAAACTTCCGCATCGGACGACTTCCAGGAAAATGCGCGCCGCATCCCAGTCCGAGAGGCCGCTGATGTTTGTCTTTGGGCGTTCCTGCAGTGGAACGCCCCTTTCCGCCAAGGAGTGCATACAAGTCCCTTCGGGTCGCTAAACTGGCAGAATCTGGCGCAAACCACAACCACTGCGGGTTGGGGAACGACGAGTTTTGAACGTCATCCTTACTACGCCGCAGGTGGTATTCGAGCGCTGCCAGGGCTGGGAACAAGGGCTGGGATCGGGCAAACCATCGCCCGTATGAGGGGTGTGGCGTGAGTTCCGTTGTGAGCCGTGACATGGCTGCGGGATCGTCGGCGCTGTCCGCGATGAACGTCCATGGGCGAGAGCCGGCGCCGCGTTCCGCGATGGATCAATTGCAGCACGCCAGGCGTTTTACGACTGAGCGTTTCGACGACGGTCGGCGGGGCGACGCGATACGCGCGGGAACCGCGGTTTCAAGGCAGAAACACACTGAAATCATGTTCGGGGGCGCAGCGGCCTCGTGTTATCCTCAACGCTCCATGGGGGCCAAAAGGGTCGTCACAACCACGTCTCACAGGCCGAATTAGCGGAAAGAACGCCGTGTCGCATTCAGACGAACAGTTGCAGTCGGTGCTGGAAACGCTCGAAGAGTGCCGCAGGGTGCTCAACGAGAGCAACAGCCGCGAGTCGGCCGAGCTGCTGTCCATTGTCATCCTGGACGTGCGGATGAAACTCAAAGGAATTGACAGTGCCGATCTCAAGGCACTGTGCGACGAAATGCTGCGGACGGCCACGAACGAACCGCAGCCCCCCTCCAAGCAGACGCAGGACCAGCCCCGGCGTCCGCTGCTCCGCGTGGTGAAGTAGCCGCGCCGCCGAGTTTCGCTTTTTGGCGAGATTTGTGCGTGTCCCGATGCCGCATCTGTGATCACAGACGGCATCGGGAGGAGCCCTGGTTTTGTGCGCCTCTGTTGCGCATTCGCTGGCATCGGCTACACCAGAGCCGGTTCGGCTCCGGGCCGCGCGCATTCCCCGCGCGCCGCACCGGGGCCTGAGATGGCTCCGACTGCATCATGCAAAATGTTTCGATCCCGGCGGCGCTGATTGCCGGCCTCGTCAGCTTCCTCTCCCCTTGCGTCCTGCCGCTGGTTCCGCCCTACCTGATCTATCTGACGGGCGCGACGATCGAGCATGTCGAAAGCAACGAGCCCGCTTCGACCTCCAAGCGCGCCATCATGATGTCGGCGCTCCTGTTCGTGCTCGGCTTCTCCACGGTGTTCGTGGCGCTCGGCGCCAGCGCCTCTCTGATCGGCGGACTGATCCGCGCCTGGTCGGCCGAACTCTCGATCCTCGCCGGCATCGTCATCATCGTCATGGGCCTGCACTTCCTCGGCCTGACGCGCATCGGCCTGTTGATGCGCGAGGGACGCTTGACCGCGCCCAAGCCCGTTGGCCTCTGGGGCGCTTATGTGATGGGGCTGGCCTTTGCCTTTGGCTGGACGCCCTGCATCGGCCCGATCCTCGCCGCGATCCTCTCGGTCGCCGCGGCCGAAGCCACGGTGACGAAGGGTGCCGGCCTGCTCGCGGTCTATTCGGCCGGCCTCGGCATTCCCTTCCTGATCGCTGCCCTGATGATCGAGCAATTTTCCACCCTGTTCGCGCGCATGAAGGGCCATCTCGTCAATGTCGAGCGCGCCATGGGCGTCCTGATGGTGATTACCGGCATTGGATTCCTCACCGGCGCGGTCTCGAATGTGAGCATCTGGCTGCTGGAGACGTTTCCGGCGTTGCAGACGATCGGTTAGGCCTCCGCAGCAAAGCGCGCCAGCGCCTCGCGGTCGATCTCGATGCCGAGGCCTGGCCCCTCGGGCACCTGCACGACGCCTCTCGCATGCTCGATCGGTTCCTTCAAAATCGCCTGCCGGATCGGATGTTCGGTGCGGTCGAATTCAAGCATCGGCTCGAGCGACGACAGCGAAGTCGGCGTGTGCGACGGCAGCACGGCGAGGAGCTGAAGCGAGGCCGCGATCGCGATGCCGGTGCCCCAGACATGCGGATTGTAGCGGATGCCGAACGCCTCGCTCATGTCGGCGATCTTCTTGCATTCACTCAAACCACCTGCCGCGCAGGTGTCGGGCTGGGCGATGTCAAGTGCGTGCGAGACGAACAGCTCGCGAAAGCCGAAGCGCGTGAATTCGCACTCGCCGCCGGCGACCGGAATCGTGAGCGCGGATTTCACCGCGCGATAGCCCGCGACATCCTCCGGCGGCACCGGCTCCTCGAACCATCCGATGTCATGGCGCTCGATCAGGCGGCCGAGCCGGATCGCCGCGACCGCGTCATAGGCGTGGTTCGCATCGACCATCAGCGCGACATCGGCGCCGATCGCCTCGCGCACCGCGCGGGTGACTGCGGCATCCTCGGCGATGCCGAAACCGACCTTCAGCTTCACGGCGCGGAATCCTTCGGCGGCATAACCGGCCGCTTCCTCCGGCAGATAGGTCAGCGGATCGCCTGACTTGCGCCGGTAGAGACCGGTCGCATAGGCCACAACCTGCTTGCGCGCGGCACCGCCGAGAAGCTGATGCACGGGTACGCCAAAATGCTTGCCTTTGATGTCCCATAGCGCGATGTCGATGCCGCTCATCCCCTGGATCACGACGCCCTTCTGGCCATGATCGCGCAAGCGCGCATAGACCATCTGCCACAGCACGTCGGTGCGCAACGGATCTTCGCCGATCAGCCATGGCTCGATGCTGCGAACCACCGCCGCCGTCATTCGTGCCGGGCCGTAGCATTCACCCCAGCCGACAAGGCCGTCGTCAGTCTCGATTTCGACCAGCATCGCGGTGCGCGTGTCGTACCAGGCGCGCGAATAGGCGAAGGGCTGCGACAGCTTTGCTTCGAGGATGTGCGTGCGAACGCTTGTGATCTTCATTGCCGGCCTCCGTTCATCGCGCTTCATCCAGCGCGCAAATCACCGTGCAGACCACGCCGCGCGGCAGGAAGTCGACCGTTGCCTCGCCGCCGAGCTGGTCGCGCGCGCTGCGTTCGATCAGGCGTGAGCCGAAGCCGCGTTGCACCGGCGCCGTCACCGGCGGTCCGCCGATCTCGGTCCAGATCAGGCGGAGCCGCGGCTTCGGCGCCTCGGCAACGACCTCCCACTCCAGCGTCACCCGGCCGGTCTCATTGGACAGCGCGCCGTACTTTGCAGCGTTGGTGGCGATCTCGTGCACGATCATCGACAGCACCACGGCGAGCCGCGGCGACAGCGGCACTGCGGGTCCGGCCATGCGGATGCGCTCTGGATTGTTCAGCAGGAACGGCTGGAGCGCGCGGGTGATCACGTCCCGCAGCTCGGAGCCCGCCCATTTTTCCTGGCTCAACAAATTGTGCGCTTCGGCCAGCGCGCCGAGCCGCCCCTCGAACTTCGTCCGCTCGTCCCGGCTGGCGCTGCGGAAGGTCTGCACCGCGATCGCCTGCATCAAGGCGAGCGTGTTCTTGACGCGATGGTTGAGCTCGTCGATCAGGAGATCGTGCAGCATCTCGCCGCGCGCGATCGTGGTCGCCATCCTGACCGCGAAGGTCAGGCCGGTCAGCAGCAGGATGCCGCCGATAAAACTGGTGATCGCGATGTTGCGCCAGAGCGGAGCGATCAGCGAGCTCTCGGCGACGCCGGCCACGATGGTCCAGCCAGTGAGCCGCGACCTCGTATAGACGGTGGACAACGCAACACCGTCGAGCGAAACGGTCGAGAGTGCGGCCTCCGGTGTGCGCAATATACTCTCATACAGCGTGCCGGTAGCCTGTTTGCCGAACGTCTCCGTAGGGTTCGGCGTGCGCGCGAACACGAAAGCCTTGGTGTCGAGCAAGGAAACCGTCCAGTTCTGGTCGGGCCGTTGCTTCTCGACCAGGTCCTGAAAGGTGCTGACCGGCGGACTGAAGCAGAGGTCGTAGATCACTTCGCCATCGCGGAGCACCGGAACCTCGACCGTAAGCACCTGTCGGCCGTTGATCGCGCCGGTGAACAGGTCGGAATATTGCGGCGACCTGGTCGCAAACACGTTCTCGATGATCTCGAGATGACCGCGCGGCGGCAGGCTTGCGGTGTCCTCGGTCGCGGAGGAAAACAACAGCCGGCCTTTGCGATCGGAGATCAGCACCAGGCCGCCCTTGCCATATTGGTCGACGAAGCCGAGGGCCATGCGGCGGAAGCTCTGGAAGTCGTCATTGCGCAGCGAATTGGTCAGCGCAAGCACTTGCAGGCCGCCGGTCATCCGCTGCACCTCGGAGTCCAGCACGAGGCGCATGCTGCGCACGTTCTCCAGCACGCGGCGGGTCGCGTCGTTGCGGTCCTGCTTGTAATCGTAGACGGCAATACCGACCGCGAAGACGATCAGCGGCAACATCGTTCCCGTGACCAGAAGAGCGAGCCGGACCGGCAAAGTGAGCTTTGACAAACGCGGGCGTCCCGGTTCCAGCGCAAGGGAGCGCCGGATTTATGATTTTGGGAGACCATAGGGGCGGGATTTGCGCCGCGCCATAATTTTCGCGTCCGGACGAGCCGCCCAGAAGATTTTGCATCGCAGTCGGCGGCTGTGCCTCAGCTCATGCTGATTGCGGTTAGTAGCAGGCACATGGCGTACACGGCCGCCAGGCTGAGCCCGGCGATCCGGGCCTCTCGATGCGATCTCATAACGTCAACTCCCAGAGAGGGAGGCCGCCTTCAAGGCGGCCCCCTTACACCTGGATCAATCAATTTCCTGAACGACCGTACGCGAGCCGGGATCGACGAGCATCACGCGATCGCCGGAGTAGACGTAGCGATACTTCGTGAGGGACGGGCCCCAGTCGGCCGGAACGGCCTCGAGCTCGACGTCGCTCGGCACCTTCGCGCCGACGATAATCTTCTCCTTCGTCGTGACCGGGCGAATGCGATGCTCGGTGACGTAGGATTTGATCCTGGTCCGGTATTGCGGCTCGATCTGAACGGCCGCCGCGTGACCGGTTCCAGTCGTCGTTACGACGGTCGATTGCGCGAAAGCACCGGTCGAAATCAGGACCGCGGCGGCGGAAAGCAGGAACAACTTCTTCATCTCGTTCTCCTTATTCGAATATGCGCCGCAACAACCCCTCATCGCCGACAGCGTTCCCGGCTCTGGGAACCAATTGCCATTTTTTCCCGTTTGTAGATGACCGGGCTGAACGGCTCGGGTTCTGGAGGAGGACGACCAATGAAGTTGAAGATAGTAACTGCAGCACTGATGCTTGCCGCGTTTTCCCTGCCGGCGTTCGCTGCCGACGAGTTCTATGTCGTGCAGGACGTCAAGACCAAGAAGTGCACGATCGTCGACAAGAAGCCGACGGACACGTCCATGACCGTCGTCAGCCCGTCGGGCACGATCTACAAGTCGCGCACCGAGGCTGAAAGCGGCATGAAGACCGTCAAGGTCTGCACGTCGAACTGAGGAGGATGACAAATGCCAGTTCTGATTCTCTGGGCCGTTCCTGCCGTGCTGGTGATCGGCGGCGGCATCTATCTGATCGGCCATTTGCATTAAAGCACAGTGGAAGGCGAGCGGATCTGTGCGTGCAGCGCACAGGTCCGCAAGCCTGTCTCCCCTCAGCCTGCCACGCGTCGCCAGGAGCGCAAGTTGCAGTGCAACAGTTCGCGCGAAGAGTGGCCCTGCGACGAAGAGGACCTCCCGCGCACGCGAAATGACTTCCGTCCCGCCGACGTTTTCCATACGCTTCCCACTCGCAAGCCGCATACCGGCTGCGCTCACGGCCCGGCGACGGGGCCGGAGCATCAAAGGGAGGGGAGACGATGAAGCGAAGATCATTTCTCGCTGGGCTCGGTGCGACCACTGCGGCGGCCGCGATTGGCATGCCGTCAATCGTCAGGGCACAGTCGCCGATCACGCTGAACGGCGCGGTCCAGTTCAACGACGACCACGCCTTCAACCGGGCACTGCTCCGGTTCGAAGAGCTGGTGAAGAAGTATTACGGCAAGCCAGTCAACTTCACGCTGCACAGGAATTCCTCGCTTGGCCTCGAAAAGCAGTATTTCGAGTACATGTCGCAGGGCAAAGCCGTCGATTACGGCATCGTCTCGCCGGCTCACATGTCGACCTTCGCCAAGGCGGCTCCGTTCATCGACGCGCCCTTCGTGTTCAAGGGCATCGAACACATGAACAAGGTCGTCGAAGCCAATATCCTGGCGCCGATCGCTGACGAAGTCGCGGCCAAGGCCGAGGTCGTTCTGATCGGCTATTCCGGCGGTGGCATCCGCAATATTTTCGCCAACAAGCCGCTCAAGACTCTTGCCGATCTTAGGGGACTCAAGGTGCGCGTACAGGGCGCGCCGATCTGGTCGAAGACCTTTGCGGCCGTGGGCATGAGCCCGACGGTGATCGCCTATAACGAAATCTACAACGCGATCCAGAACGGCGTGATATCGGCCGGCGAGAACGAGGCGGCCGGCGTCGAGGCCATGAAGTTCTACGAAGTGGCTCCGCATCTCAACCTGACCCAGCACGCCGTGTCGATCCGGCCGATCTGCTTCTCGGTGAAGACGCTGAAGACCTTGCCGAAGGATTTGCAGGACGCGATCATGAAGGCCGGCAAGGAGGCCGGCGACTATGGCCGTCAGCTGGAGTCGAGCGAAGAGGTTGTCAAGCTCGATACGCTGGAGAAGGCCGGCAAGCTCAAGCGCGTTCCCTTCGAAGAGCGGGACGCCATGAAGAAGCTCGCCGATCCCGTGATGGCCACCTACGCCAAGGAAATCGGCGCGGAAGGCATTTTCGAGAAGATCAACGTCGTCTGAGAATTGTCGCTGCCCACGCGACAGGACGTCGGGGCAAGCCGGACGGCTTGCCCCATTGCGTGATTGTGATCCCCGGAGTTGTAATGACCGAAATATCGATGCCACCGAACCCGTCGCTATGGCGCCGAGCAACGGCGGCCTATGCAAAACTGCTTGAAATCCTGCTCGCGGCCTCTGTCGGCCTTCTGGTCATTCCCGTCACGTTGCAGATCATCTCGCGCTACACGCCTTTGATTCCGTCCTACATCTGGACCGAGGAGATGGCGCGGTTCATGTTCATCTGGACGATCATGATCGGCGCGATGGTCGGCATCAGAGAGTCGCAGCATTTTGAAGTCGACGTCTGGCCCGACCTGTCACGCCGAAGCGAAGCCTTGGTGCGGATTCTCGCGCAGCTCGGCGTGCTGGCGCTGGCGCTGGTGTTCGTCTCCGCCGGCATCGAGTTCACCCGCTTTGCCTGGAACAGAACTTCGGAGCTGGCCGATCTGCCGCTTTGGCTGATCCACGTCGCCTGGCCGGTTGCCGGCGTGACCTGGATCGTGTTCGCCGGTGAACAGATTGTCGACGAGATCCGGATTCTGGTTGGGGCAAATCAATGAGCGGCAATGTTCTTTCTGCCGGGCAGGCCGCGATGGTCCTGTTCGGTACTTTCGTTGGCCTGCTCATCATACGCGTGCCGGTCGCCTTCGCGCTTGGTCTGGCCTGCGTGCCGATCCTGCTGATCGAACCGCATCTGTCGCCGATGACGCTCGCGCAGGAAACCTTCAACGCCTACAATTCGTTCATCCTGCTGGCGGTGCCGTTCTTCCTGCTCACCGCCAATTTGATGAGCATTGGCGGCATCACCGATCGCCTGGTGGCGTTGTCGCGCTCGATGGTCGGGCACTGGCCGGGGTCGCTGGCGCAGATCAACGTCGTGCTGTCGGTGTTCTTTGCCGGCATCTCCGGCTCCTCCACCGCGGACGCGGCGAGCCAGTCCAAGATATTCATCGATGCGCAGACCAAAGAGGGTTACGACCTCTCGTTCTCCATCGCCATTACAGCGGTGTCGGCCGTGCTCGCCGTCATCATCCCGCCCTCGATCCTGATGATCGTGTGGGGCGGACTGATCTCGACTTCGATCGCCGCGATGTATCTCGCGGGCATCGTGCCGGGCTTGCTGATCGCCGGCGCGCAGATGGCAACAGTGCATGTCTATGCCGTGCGGCGTGGTTATCCGACCTATCCGAAGGACACCTGGAGGGAGATGTGCTGCGCCATCTGGCGCTCGATACCGGCGCTGCTGACGCCGTTCATCATCGTCGGCGGCATCCTGCTGGGGTGGTTCACCGCGACCGAATCCGCCTGCGTCGCGGTGCTTTATTCCGTGGCGCTATCGACATTCTTTTACCGTGAAACCGGCGCGCGCGAACTCTACAAGGCTTTGCTCGACACCGGCCGTCTCGCGGGTGTCGCGCTGTTCTGCGTGGGCACCGCCAGCGCGTTCGGCTGGCTGCTGGCCTACTATAGGATTCCGCAGGAATTGCTGGCCAACGTCTCGACCTGGGGCATGGGTGCGATCGGGGCCGGCTTCTTCATCGCGTTCTGCTTTCTGGTGGTGGGCTGCTTCCTCGACGCCATTCCGGCGATCATCATCGTCGGCACCGTTCTCGAACCGCTGGCGAAATCGGTGGACCTTCATCCGGTGCAGTTTGCGATCATCTCGATCGTCTCGCTGGCCTTCGGATTGGTGACGCCGCCTTATGGCCTGTGCTTGATGATCGCCTGCTCGATCGCCGGGGTACGGCTGCGCTATGCGCTGAAGGACACGGTGATCATGCTGATCCCCATGCTGCTCGTGCTGGCGGCGCTCATCATTTGGCCCAGCGTTTCCCTGTTCCTGCCGCGCCTGATCGTGCCGGAGATGCTGAAATGAGGGGGGCTTGATCCCTGTTGCCTACAGATTGCTCTCGGTGATCGCGGCGTAGACCATGCTGCGCAGCTCGCGCCGGAGCGGGTAGGCGCTGGATGGCAGCACCTGTGTCATGAAGATGGTGATCAGCTCCTCGGCCGGGTCGATCCAGAACGAGGTCGTGGCCGCGCCGCCCCAATTGTATTCACCGGGGCTGCCGGCGACCAGTGTCTCGGCCGGGCGCATGGTCACGGCGAAGCCGAGGCCGAAGCCGATGCCGTTATAGGTCGCTTCGGAGAACAACGAGCGCGACACCTCGGGGAGGAAGCGGCCGCCCGGAATGTGGTTGGTCGTCATCAGCGCCAGCGTCTTCGGCCCGATCAACCTGACGCCGCCGAGCTCGCCGCCGTTGAGCAGCGCACGGCAGAAGGTGAGATAGTCGGCCGTCGTCGAGCACAGCCCGCCGCCGCCCGAGATGAAGGAGGGCGGTGACAGGAACGAACTCGTCGCCGGATCGTCCTGCAATGTCAGGCCCTCGCGCCGTTGGCCGGCATGGAAGGTCATGCCGCCACCCGGGTCGGCCGAGTAACAGGCGGCGAACCGGTGGGCCTTGGAAGCCGGCACGTGGAAATCAGTGTCGGTCATGCCGAGTGGATCGAGGATGCGTTGTTTCAGGAACTGCTCGAAGGGCATGCCGGAGATCTTGCCGACGAGATAGCCGAGCACGTCGGTCGAAACCGAGTAGTTCCAGGCCTCGCCCGGCGAGAACTCCAGCGGGATTTTCGCGAGGCTCTCGATCATGGTCTGCAGCGTGCCTGATTTCTCGACCTCGCCGATCTTTTCAGCGCGGTAGGCGGCATCGACATTCGAGCGCTGCTGGAAGCCATAGGTGAGGCCGGAGGTGTGGCGCAGGAGGTCGACGATCAGCATCGGGCGCGACGGCGGCCGGGTCAGGAAGGACGGCGCGGTGCCGGCGACGAACACGCCGAGATCCTTCCATTCCGGAATGTACTTGGCGACCGGCTCATCGATCGCGACGAGGCCTTGCTCGACCAGCATCATGAAGGCGACGCTGGTGAGCGGCTTGGTCATGGAATAGATGCGGTAGATGGTGTCGTCCCTGACCGGCAGCTTGCGCTCGACGTCGGCAAAACCCTGCACCGAGCTGTGGGCGATCTTGCCACGGCGATAGACCAGGAGATGCGTGCCCGGGAAGCGGCCGGCATCGATGTACCGGCTCTTCAGATGCGCATCGACACGGTCGAGCGCGGCTTTGGACATGCCCACGGATTCGGGCGAGGCGGGGGTGGGGGCGAGCATCAGTTCCTCCGGGCAGTTTTGTCCGCCGTTGATAGCCGAAAAGGCGGTCTCATTCCAAGCCGGTCGCGCTTAACGCCGGCCGGCTGTTTGGTGTAGGCTTCACTTCGGAACGCCTCCAAGCAGCCCAAAAGATCCCCAACGGGCCAATGAGAAAACGCAGGCAAACGCACCATGACCCAGTTCAACGAAACCGAACTCACCGACGCCGTCGTCCGGAGCTTTGACCAGACACCCGACTCGCGCGCGAAATTCCTGCTCCAGGAATTGGTGAAGTCGCTGCACGATTACGTGAGCAAGACCGGCCTCACCTTTGAGGAGTGGGAATACGCCATCGATTTCCTGACCCGCACCGGCCAGAAATGCACGGACACCCGGCAGGAATTCATCCTCCTGTCCGACGTGCTCGGCGTCTCCATGTTGGTCGACGCGGTCAACCATCGCGAGCGCGAGAGCGCTACCCAGACCACCGTGCTCGGGCCGTTCTATGTCGGCGAGCACAAGGTGACGGCGCACGGCACCGACATCTCTCCGAACAATCAGACCGGCGAACGGATGTTCGTGCAGAGCCGTGTCACCGATCTCAAGGGCAAGCCGCTCGCGAATGTCCCCGTTGACGTCTGGCACGCCGACGATGACGGCTTCTACGACTCGCAGAAGCCGAACTATGACGAGGTCGGCGCCTCGGCGCGGGCGCGCTTCATCACCGATAGCGATGGCCGCTTCTTCTTCCGCACCATCTTGCCGTGCAGCTACCCGATTCCGACCGACGGTCCGGTCGGCGAGATGATCGTGCAGACCAACCGCCACCCGATGCGCCCGGCGCATGTGCACTTCCTGGTCAATGCCAAGGGCTACGAGCCGCTGATCACCCACGTCTTCATGGACGGCGACAAATATCTGGATTCCGACGTGGTGTTCGGCGTGAAGGACGACCTCGTCGCCAAGGTCGAGCCGCGCAACGATGCGGCGATGCCCGACGGCAGCAAGGCGAACGGGCAGTGGCATCTGATGAGCTACGAATTTCACCTCAAGCCCGGCGGCGGTATGGCGCCAAAGCCGCTGGGGACGAAGGCGGAGGAGCACGCCTGACCGTCGGGCGCGAGCAGCGCGCACCGCCCTCTCATCTCCCGATAAAGACCGCCAGCTCGTCAGGCGTCCCCATCGGAAAGGCTTCTTTCATGAAGTCGAGAAAGGCGGATACGCGCGCGCTCAGGAGCCGGCGCGATGGATAGAGCGTCCACAACGCGATCTCCGGTCCCTCGATATCGCCCCAAAGCACCAGCGTGCCGGCAGCGAGGTCGTGACTGACCAGTGACACCGGAAGGCGTGCGGCGCCGACGCCGGCCCGGACAGCGTCGCGGACCATGATGAGCGATGCCAGGCGAAGGACCGGATCAATCGCAATGCGCGATTGTCCGCCTGGCGTTGTCACGTCCCAGCTTGTTAGCTGATCGCCCGCTCCGCGCATGACAGCCGGCACAGCGATACCCTCCCTCGGTCGTTCGAGGTCAGGGCTCGCCACCACCACCAGCCGATCGCGCAAGAAGATTCGTCCGACCAGGTTTTCATCCGGATCGGGATTGACCCGGATCACCAGATCATACCCTTCCTCCACCATGTCGACGGAGCGATCTTCCGTCGTGACCTCAAGACGGATCTCCGGATATCTGAGCGCGAACCCGGCCGCGAGATTTCCCATTGCAGTCTGCGAGAACAGCATAGGCGCGCTGATCCGCAAGCGCCCGCGCGGCCTGTCTCCACCCGAGGCGATCGCTGTCGCCGTCTCGTCGAGCTCGGTGAGCAAGGCCCCCGTCCGCTCGTAAAGGGCGCGTCCTTCCTGCGTGAGTTTCAGGGTGCGCGCTCCCCGTTCGAACAGGCGCAGGTCGAGCGCGGCTTCCAGCTCCGCGACCCGCCGGGACAGGGTGGCTTTCGGGCGTCCGGCGGCGCGTGCGGCCCGGCCGAACCCGCCGTGCCGGGCAACGAGATTGAAATCGGCGAGTGCGAGCAGGTCCATTGTTCCACCAGTGAGACAGTCTGTCCAGATATAGCGGCTATCGGTTCGTTTGTGGATCACTAGTTTCCCGGATGTCTTCTGACCCAACCCGGAGTGATCCCCATGACCATCCTCGTTACCGGCGCAACCGGCACCATCGGCCGCCACGTCCTCGAGCAGCTCGTCAAGCGCGGTGCCGATGTCCGGGCTCTCGCCCGCGATCCTGCCAAGGCAAACCTCCCGGCAGGCGTCACCGTCGTGCAGGGCGACCTGCTCGACGTCGACGCGCTCCGCAGCGCGTTCAAGGGCGTCTCGACCCTGTTCCTGCTCAACGCAGTGGTGCCGGATGAATTCACCCAGGCGCTGATCGCGCTCAACCTGGCCCGCGAGGCCGGCATCGAGCGGGTCGTGTACCTCTCGGTGATCCACGGCGATCGCTACGTGAACGTCCCGCACTTCGCGGGCAAGTTCGGCGTCGAGCGGATGATCGAGCAGATGGGCTTCAATGCCACCATTCTGCGCCCGGCATACTTCATGAACAACGATGTCACGATCAAGGACGTGGTGACCGGATATGGCATCTATCCGATGCCGATCGGGAGCAGGGGGCTCGCCATGATCGATGCGCGCGACATCGGCGAGATCGCGGCCATCGAGCTCGTCCGTCGTGAGCGCGCCGCAACACCGCTTCCGCTCACGCGCATCAATCTCGTCGGCCCTGATACGCTCACCGGCGCGAAAGCCGCCGCCGTCTGGTCGGAGGTGCTGGGACGCACGATTGCCTATCCCAGTGACGATACCGCCGGCTTCGAGAAGAACCTCAGGCAGTTCATGCCGAGCTGGATGGCTTATGACATGCGGCTGATGAGCGAGCGTTTCCTCACCGAGGGAATGGTCCCCGAGGCCGGCGACGTAGAGCGGTTGACCGCGCTGTTGGGCCGTCCCCTGCGCTCCTATCGCGACTTCGTCTCCGAGATCACGGCCACTGCCTGACGGCAGGGGCACGCCCCCATCACGACAACGAGGACTCCTATCATGACCTCTTCAATCGCCACTGTTCCGGTGAATCCGGAAGGCGCAACGAAGATATTGGTGCTTGGAGCGACCGGTGCCACCGGTCGCCTGATCGTCAACCAGGCGGCGGCGCGGGGCTACGACGTCACCGTGCTGATGCGTTCCGCGGGAAAGGCAAGTGACATCACGGGGGCGAAACTCATCGTCGGAGACGCACGCGATGAAGCAGCCCTGCGCGAAGCCCTCAAAGGCCGTGACGCCGTGGTCAGTGCGCTGGGTACACCGGTGAGCCCGTTCCGCGAGGTGACGCTGCTCTCGACCGCGACGCGCGCGCTCGTGAGCGCGATGAAGGCCGAGCAGGTCTCACGGCTGGTTTGCATCACGGGAATGGGCGCCGGCGACAGTGCCGGGCACGGCGGCTTTGTCGCCGACAACGTGATCTTTCCGCTTCTCCTGAAGAAGGTGTACGCCGACAAGAACCGGCAGGAGGCGATCGTCAGAGACAGCGGGCTGGACTGGGTCCTGGTTCGCCCCTCGATCCTCAATAACAAGCCCGGCCGCGGCTCGGTCCGGGCGCTGACGGATCTTTCGGGCTTCCATGGTGGCAGCATCGCGCGCGAGGACGTTGCTACATTCGTGCTGGACCAAGTGCGCGCCGATACCTGGCTGCATCGGTCTCCGCTGATCACGTGGTGACGCTTTGCGTGGCTAAACCCCTGATCAGCGCGCGTGCAACATCGCAAGCAGGACCACGACGACGCAGGCGAGCGCCGCCGTGGTCAATTTCCAGAACATCAGCGGGCTGCGCTCTAGAAGCGGCGTGATCCGCGTGTCGAGATAGGCCGGATTGGGCGTGCGAAGCTCGAAGACGAATTCGGACAGATCCTCGTGCCGCTTGTAGGGATCCGGATGGAGCGCACGTCTGAGCGCGCCGTCGACCCAGGCAGGCACGTTGCTGTCGTCGTCGGCCGGGCGATATTTGAGCCTCCGCACGTCCGCCTTGCGCCGGATCCTGGCGATTTGCGTGCCATAGGGAAGCTTTCCCGTCAGCATCTGGTAGCAGATCACGGCCAGCGAAAACATGTCGGAGCGCGGCGAACCGACTTGCCCAAGAAAATATTCCGGCGCCGTGTACTGGACCGTTCCGAGAATTTCGTCGGTCTCGTCCTGCGCCGCTGCCTCGGCGACGCCTGCCACCTTCACCGATCCGAAGTCGATGATCTTCGCGGTGCCGGTCTTGTCGATCAGGATGTTGTCGGGCCGGAGGTCCTGATGCAGCATCTCCATGCGGTGGAAGGCGCGCAGGCCCGCGGCGATCTGCTCGACCAGTCCGCGGACGGTTTCGAGATCGGGGCGCGGATTGTCTGTCATCCATTGCCGCAAGGTCTGACCTTCGACGAATTCGGTCGCGACATAGAGATAGCCACGCCGTTTCGACTGCGACAACGGCTTCAGCACATGCGGGCTGTCGATCCGGCGCGCGATCCACTCTTCCATCAGGAAGCGCTTCAGGTAGGCGGCATTGTCGCGCAGATCGATCGACGGAAGCTTCAGCGCGACCGGCTCCTCGGTCACCGCGTCGACAGCAAGGTAAATATGGCTGCGGCTGCTGGCGTGGATTTCGCGGACGATCCTGTAGCCGTCGAAGATCGCCCGCGGCTCCGGCAGCGGGGGAAGCGGCAGCTGGGAGGTCTGGTTGAAGATGCCGGCCGGCTCGCGCTGCGGCACTGCATCGATGCGGAGGATCTGGACCGTGATGTTGTCGTCGCTTCCGCGCCGGTAGGCTTCCTCGACGATCGCCTTCGCCGCTCCGTCGAGCTCGGCTGCATGCTCGCTGAGCGCGTTCGTGACGAAACGCGCGTCGACGAATTCATAGGCGCCGTCGGTCGCCAGCAGGAAGGTGTCGCCAGTCTCGATCTCGAAACTCTGGTAGTCGATTTCGAGTTGCGGATTGATGCCGAGCGCACGGCCGAGATAGGTCTGCTCCGAGGACACAATGATCCGGTGATCGTCGGTCAGCTGCTCGAGCGCCTTGCCCGCCACGCGGTAGACGCGACAGTCGCCGACGTGGAAGACGTGCGCGGTGGTCGCCTTGATGACCATGGCGCTCAGCGTGCAGACATAACCCTTATCGCGGTCATAGGCATATTGGCTCTTGCGCGTCTGCGCGTGCAGCCAGGAATTGGTCGCATCCAGCACGCGGCGGGCGGAGGTCTTCACCGTCCAGGATTCCGACGTGCAGTAATAGTCCATCAGGAAGCTCTTGACCGCCGACTCGCTGGCGATCTGGCTCACCGTGCTGCTGGAGATGCCGTCGGCGAGGACGGCCGCAATGCCCTTCAGGCTGAGCATCGGCTCGTCCGGAACGAGGACGCCGTGAAAATCCTGGTTGATGGGCTTGCGACCCTTGTCGGAATGTTGGCCGACCGAGATCTGAAGTCCGCGGGTCATCGTCATCACCGGCAAAGGAGAGCCTCACCCTGATCGGGCAAGGCTCTCCTGTCGAGACGTTGTTTGCTCAGGCCGCGACGCGGGGCGACGAGGCCTTGCCCGCCTGGCGCTTCGGCTGGGTCAAGACGTGCGTGGCGTAGAGGGTCATGCCGGTGAAGGCGAGGCCGCCGACGAGATTGCCGAGCACGGTCGGGATCTCGTTCCAGATCAGATAGTCCATGATCGAGAATTTCGCGTGCAGCATCAGGCCGGAGGGGAACAGGAACATGTTCACGACGGAATGTTCGAATACCATGTAGAAGAACACCAGGATCGGCATCCACATCGCGATGACCTTGCCGGGGACCGAGGTGGAGATCATGGCGCCGACGACGCCGGTCGAGACCATCCAGTTGCAGAGCATTCCGCGGATGAACAGCGTCGCCATGCCGGCTGCGCCGTGCGCGGCGTAGCCGAGCGTGCGGCCTTCGCCGATATTGCCGATCGCCGTGCCGACCTTGTCCGGATCCTGGGTGAAGCCGAAAGTCGTGACGAAGGCCATCATGAAGGCCACCGTCAGGGCGCCTGCGAAATTGCCGACGAAGACGAGGCCCCAGTTCCGCAGCACGCCGCCGAAGGTGACGCCCGGGCGCTTGTCGATCAGCGCCAGCGGCGCCAGCACGAACACGCCGGTCAAAAGGTCGAACCCCAACAAATAGAGCATCGAGAATCCGACCGGGAACAGCAGCGCGCCGATCAGCGGCTGCCCCGTGTTCACGTTGATGGTGACGGCAAACCAGGCGGCGAGCGCGAGGATGGCGCCGGCCATATAGGCGCGGATGATGGTATCGCGGGTGGACATGAAGACTTTGGACTCGCCCGCATCCACCATCTTGGTGACGAATTCCGAAGGCGCGAGATACGACATCAATGGTTCCTTTTGCTTCCTGGTGAGATCGACACACTCTGCGTGAGCGCGACTGAACATCATTGGCCGTGCGGGCTGGTTGCCGCGCGTAAGCCGGAGAGATTTGGAAGCTCTGGGAATCGCGTCACGAGGATGAAGCCGGGAGGGCCGCGAAGCAGGTGAGCTTCCGTGCTGCAGCCGCCTGAGGCTGCAGCATTGCGGTCGAGCCGCAGTCTTCGTTGACGCGAACTCAAATGCAAATTGCGTGCCGTGCGCCTGGCCTATAAGAACCCAGCGATATCAAGAAGATACGACTTTTCCTGACCCGGCTTTTGCGGGCCGAGTGGCCTGTTGCTTAAGCGGCTGCACAAGACTTGTGCGCCGCACAAATGTTGGGCAGGTCGCAAATTTCACGAGCGGAGCAGACCTGCGACAGACTGGCGCGGCGTACATAAGCTATTGATATCGATTTGTTTTCGGCTGCCTCACGCTTGGCATGAAGCTTGAATAGTTCCACGCCGACGCCATTGAAGCCGTCCCGCGAGACTTCTCATCCGAATTGCCGACGCCACCAGACGGGGGTCTCCCCGTCGCGCGTTCGCATGCGCTGCTTCAGGCGTCGCCGGACGGACGGGCTGCTCGTGTGCACTGACACAATCATTCTGCAACGACGCAAAGGACGATACCGCCTATGACCAAGCGCACCCGCCGGCCGTCGGACACTGGCCTCAGCCGCCGTCAATTGTTGAAGGCCGCCGGCTCGACCGCCGCACTCCTGGCCGCCGTGAAGCTGAATTTCCCAGCGGGCGCTTTCGCGCAGGACGCCGGTCCGGAGGTCAAGGGCGCAAAGCTTGGCTTCATCGCGCTGAGCGATGCCGGTCCCTTGTTCGTCGCCAAGGACAAGGGCCTGTTCGCCAAATACGGCATGCCCGACACCGACGTGCAGAAGCAGGCCTCCTGGGGCACCACGCGGGACAATCTCGTGCTCGGCTCGGAAGGCAACGGCATCGACGGTGCGCATATCCTGACCCCGATGCCGTATCTGATCTCGGCCGGCAAGGTGACGCAGAACAACCAGCCGACGCCGATGTACATCCTGGCGCGGCTCAATCTCGACAGCCAGTGCATCTCCGTCGCCAGTGAATATGCCGACCTGAAGCTCGGCGTCGATGCGTCCACCTTCAAGGCGGCCCTGGAGAAGAAGAAGGCTTCCGGCAAGCCCGTGAAGGCGGCGATGACCTTCCCCGGCGGCACGCACGACCTCTGGCTCCGCTATTGGCTTGCCGCCGGCGGCATCGATCCGGACAAGGACATCGAGACCATCGTGGTGCCGCCTGCGCAGATGGTGGCCAACATGAAGGTCGGCACGATGGACTGCTTCTGCGTCGGCGAGCCCTGGAATCTGCAGCTGATCCACCAGAACATCGGCTATACCGCGATCACGACCGGCGAGCTCTGGAACAAGCACCCGGAAAAATCCTTCGGCATGCGCGCCGCCTTCGTCGATAAATACCCGAAGGCCGCGAAGGCGCTGCTGATGGCGGTGATGGAAGCGCAGCAGTGGTCGGACAAGGCCGAGAACAAGGCCGAGCTTGCTGCCATCATGGGGAAGCGGCAGTGGATGAACTGCCCTGTCGAAGACGTACTCGACCGCACCGCCGGCAAGTTCGACTACGGCCTTCCCGGCAAGGTGGTCGAGAATTCGCCGCACATCATGAAGTATTGGCGCGACTTCGCCTCTTATCCGTTCCAGAGCCACGACCTCTGGTTCCTCACCGAGGACATTCGCTGGGGCAAATACGAGGCGAATTTCGACACCAAGGCGCTGATTGCCAAGGTCAACCGCGAAGACATGTGGCGCGACGCGGCCAAGACGCTCGGCATCGCAAGCGCCGAGATCCCGACCTCCACCTCGCGCGGCAAGGAGACCTTCTTCGACGGCAAGGTGTTCGATCCGGAAAATCCGGCTGCCTATCTGAAGTCGCTCGCGATCAAGCGCGTCGAAGTCTGATGGAGCCAGCGGCCGCCTCCGGGCGGCCGCATCGCCTTTTGCAGCCGGAGAAATATTGCGATGAACATGCCCGCCACCAAGATCGAGGTTGAGACCGCGAAGCCCGCGAGCGCTGCGGCGCCGGTCGTCGCGATGACACCGAAGCGGCCGCCGCGTTCGGAGACTTACGCGCGGATGGCGCGGGAGACCGCCGTGCGCGTCATCCCGCCGCTGGTCGTGATCGCGCTCTTGCTTCTGGTGTGGGAGCTGGTCTGCCGCCGCGCCGGCTCGGCACTGCCGCCGCCGTCGAAGGTGTTCAAGGACACGAAGGAGCTGATCCTCGATCCGTTCTTCGATCACGGCGGCATCGATAAGGGGCTGTTCTGGCACCTCTCCGCTAGCCTCCAACGCGTCGCCTTCGGCTATTCGCTCTCGGCGATTGCCGGCATCGCGCTCGGCGTGCTGGTCGGGCAATCGGTCTGGGCGATGCGTGGGCTCGATCCGCTGTTCCAGGTCTTGCGCACGATCCCGCCGCTGGCCTGGCTGCCGCTGTCGCTCGCCGCGTTCCGCGACGGCCAGCCCTCGGCGATCTTCGTCATCTTCATCACCTCGATCTGGCCGATCATCATCAACACCGCGGTCGGCATCCGCAACATCCCGCAGGATTATCGCAACGTCGCCGCGGTGGTGCAGCTTAACCCGCTCGAATTCTTCGCCAAGATCATGATTCCGGCGGCCGCGCCCTACATCTTCACGGGGCTTCGCATCGGCATCGGTTTGTCCTGGCTCGCGATCGTCGCCGCGGAAATGCTGATCGGCGGCGTCGGCATCGGCTTCTTCATCTGGGACGCCTGGAACTCCTCGCATATCAGCGAAATCATCCTGGCGCTGTTCTATGTCGGCATCATCGGCTTTGTGCTCGACCGCCTGATCGCGGGTGCCGGCAAGATCGTCACCCGCGGCACCGCGCTGAACTGAAGGGGAAGCACATGACCGCTTATCTGAAGCTCGACCACATCGATAAGATTTTTACCCGCGGCGCTGCCTCTACCGAGGTGCTGAAGGATATCAATCTCACCATCGAGAAGGGCGAATACGTCTCGATCATCGGCCATTCCGGTTGCGGCAAGTCGACCCTGCTCAACATCATCGCAGGCCTGACCAACGCCACCACCGGCGGCGTGCTGCTCGAGAACCGCGAGGTGAACTCGCCGGGACCGGATCGCGCGGTGGTGTTCCAGAACCACAGCCTGTTGCCGTGGCTGACCGTGTACGAGAACGTCAGGCTCGGCGTCGACAAGGTCTTCGCCAAGACCAAGAAGCGCGCCGAACGCGACGCCTGGGTCATGCACAATCTCAACCTCGTGCAGATGGCCCATGCCAAGGACAAACGGCCCTCGGAAATCTCTGGCGGCATGAAGCAGCGCGTCGGCATTGCCCGCGCGCTGGCCATGGAGCCGAAAGTGTTGCTGCTCGACGAGCCTTTCGGCGCACTCGACGCACTGACCCGCGCGCATTTGCAGGATTCGGTGATGGCGCTGCATCAGAAGCTCGGCAACACAATTTTGATGATCACCCACGACGTCGACGAGGCGGTGCTGCTGTCCGACCGCATCGTCATGATGACGAACGGGCCGAGCGCGCGCATCGGCGAGGTGCTGGAGGTGCCGCTGGCGCGCCCGCGCAAGCGGCTCGAGCTCGCGACCAACACCACTTACTTGAAGTGCCGGCAGCGCGTGCTCGAATTCCTCTATGAGCGTCATCGCTTCGTCGAGGCCGCGTAAACGCGTCACCAACAGGTGCTGACGCAACGCCTAATTTTGAATCATCAAGCTCAATCCTTGTGCGCCGCACAGGGATTGAGCGAATCGCAAAATTTGCGTGCGAAATAGTCCTGCGAAAATTCGGAGCACTTCGAACAACCTCCTGAATTTCCTGCGTTTCCGGAATGCGCGCAGTTGGCACGGAAATTGAAGCACCAACCGCGACGCCAACGACGACGTCCCTCAACATCATCAATCAGCATCGTAACTCGCCACCGGGGTGAAGCCTCGGAGCGCGCCTCCGTGGCCGGAGGCTGAGCCTGCAACGACGCAGCGGTGAGCCTGGAAGGGATTTTGCAATGACGAAGAGTCCGACTGGTAATCAGACTTGGATTTCAGACTGGCGCCCCGAAGATGAGGCGTTCTGGAATGCGACTGGCAAGACTATCGCGCGACGCAACCTGATCTGGTCGATCGTGGCCGAACATATCGGCTTCTCGGTCTGGCTGATCTGGAGCATCGTCACCACCAAACTGCCGCAGGCGGGCTTCCACTACACCACCGACCAGCTGTTCCAGCTCGTCGCTGTGCCCGGGCTGATCGGCGCGTTGATGCGCTTTCCCTACACCTTCGCGGTGACGACCTTCGGCGGCCGCAACTGGACCATCTTCAGCGCGGCGATCCTGTTCATTCCGACGCTCTCGCTGGCCTATTTCGTCGGTCAGCCCGGCACGCCGTTCTGGCTGATGCTGCTGATTGCTTCGACCGCCGGTCTCGGCGGCGGCAATTTTGCCTCCAGCATGACCAACATCTCGTTCTTCTTCCCCGACCGGATGAAGGGCTGGGCGCTGGGACTGAATGCAGCCGGCGGCAATATCGGCGTCTCCAGCGTGCAGCTGCTGACTCCGATCCTGATGACGCTCGCCGTCATCAACCTGTTCCAGGCAACGCCAGTCGATGGTGTCTTTCTTCAGAACGCCGGCCTGATGTGGGTGCTGCCGATCGCGATCGCGGTCTTCGGCGCGGTGTTCTTCATGAACAACCTGACCACGGCCAAGTCGTCGATCAAGAACCAGCTCGCCGTGGTCAAGCGCAAGCATACCTGGATTATGGCGTACCTCTATATCGGCACGTTCGGCTCCTTCATCGGCTACTCGGCTGCATTTCCGCTGTTGATCAAGACCCAGTTCCCGCAAGTCACAATTGCGATCGCGTTCCTGGGACCGCTGGTCGGTTCGTTGTCGCGGCCGCTCGGCGGCTGGCTTGCCGACAGGATCGGCGGCTCGGTGATCACGTTCTGGAATTTCATCGTGATGGCAGGCGCCACGATCGGCGTGCTCTATTTCGTCGGGCACAAGGATTTCATCGGCTTCCTGTCGATGTTCCTGGTCCTGTTCGTGACGACGGGAATCGGCAACGGTTCGACCTACCGCATGATCCCCTCGATCTTCCGCGAGCAGAATTTGTTCAGGGTGCGCGGCAAGGGCGATGCGGAGCGCGCGGTCGCCTTGAAGACGGCGAGCATCGAGAGCGGTGCCGCGGTCGGCTTCATCGGCGCGGTCGGCGCAGTCGGCGGCTATCTGATCCCGACCGGATTCGGCAAGTCGATCGCCCTGACCGGCGGGCCGCAGCTCGCGCTCGCGATCTATCTCGGCTTCTACGCCTCCTGCCTCGCGCTGACCTGGTGGTTCTATCTGCGTCGCAGCCCGCAAGGTGAGGGCGCCTCAAGCCTTGCCGGCGCGCGAGTTTAACACTTGGTACGAATCTCGCTTCTCCCCGTACGCGGGGAGAAGCATTGCCCGACAGTTTGACAATGAACCTGGTTCGCAATGGCGCGCACCAAGGCAAACCCAACAGGCAGGAGAACATCATGACGCAAGAACAGATCACCCTCGTCCAACAGAGCTTTGCCAAGGTCGCGCCGATTTCCGCGCAGGCCGCGGTGCTGTTCTACGATCGCCTGTTCGAGGTGGCGCCGTCCGTGCGCGCGATGTTTCCCGAGGACATGACCGAGCAGCGCAAGAAGCTGATGGGCATGCTCGCCGCCGTCGTCGGCGGTCTGTCGAACCTGGACTCGATTCTTCCCGCGGCCTCGGCGCTTGCGAAGCGTCACGTCGGCTACGGCGCCAAGGCCGAGCACTACCCGGTGGTCGGCGCGACCTTGCTGTGGACCCTGGAGAAGGGCCTCGGCGAAGCCTGGACGCCCGAACTGGCTACCGCCTGGACCGACGCCTACGGCGTATTGTCCGGCTACATGATTTCCGAGGCCTACGGCGCACAGCCGCAGGCCGCCGAATAGGAGATGCGTTGTGAGTGAACCGCTGGTCATCGTCGGTAACGGTATGGCGGCCGCGCGTCTGGTCGACGAGCTCGCCAAGACCTCGCTCGGCCGCTACGCGGTCGCCGTGATCGGCGAAGAGCCGCGGCTCGCTTACAACCGCGTTCTGCTCTCCTCCGTGCTGGCCGGCGAAACCGGTTCGCACGAGATCGAGCTCCGGCCCGCCGACTGGTGGCGCCATCGCGGCGTCACGGTGCGCTACGGCTATCGCGTCACCGAGATCGACACCGGCCGACGCGAGCTCAAGATCGAAGGCGAAGAGAGTATGGAATACTCCAAGCTCGTGCTCGCCGTCGGCTCGACGCCGCTGCGGCTCAACGTGCCCGGCGCCGACCTTTCCGGCGTGCACACCTTTCGCGACACCCGCGACGTCGATCTGCTGCTGACGCTCGCTGCCGCCAGGAAGCGCGTCGTCGTGGTCGGCGGCGGTCTGCTCGGACTCGAAGCGGCTTACGGCCTCGCCAAGGCCGGAGCGCCCGTGACGCTGCTGCACCTGATGGACCGGCTGATGGAGCGCCAGCTCGATGCCCCCGCCGCCGACCTGCTCAAGACATTGGTCGAGCGCAAGGGCATTCGCATCGTGCTCAATGCATCCACAGCCCGCATCCATGGCGAGGGTCATGTCGAAGCGGTCGAGCTTGCCGACGGCAGCCGCATCGAGGCCGATGCCGTGATCTTCGCCGCCGGCATCAGGCCCAACATTGCGCTCGCAAAGGACGCCGGCATCGCCGTCAATCGTGGCATCGTCGTCAACGATGAGATGCAGACGGCGTCACCAGATATCTACGCGCTCGGCGAATGCGCCGAGCATCGCGGCATCTGCTACGGCCTGGTCGAACCCGCCTACGAGCAGGCACGCGTGCTGGCGCGACACCTTGCCGGCCGTCCCGCGGCCTATCAGGGCAGCGTGGTCTCGACCAATCTGAAGGTGTCGGGCGTCAGCGTATTTTCCGCCGGCGACTTCATGGGCGGGGAGGGCAGCGAGAGCCTCGTGTTGTCAGACCGCAGGCGCGGCACCTACAAGAAGCTCGTCATCGCCGAGGGCCGGCTCACTGGCGCTCTGTTGATCGGCGATACCGTCGATGCGCTCTGGTATCTCGAACTGATCCGCAGTCGCGAAAAGGTGGCGGCCATCCGCGCCGACATGATATTCGGCCGCGCGCTCGCGCGTCCCTCCAAAGCGGCTTGATAGAGGCGGCTTGATATGACGGCGATCGATCCCACGCTCCGCGCCACCAAGACGACCTGTCCGTATTGCGGCGTCGGCTGCGGCGTGCTGGCGACGCCAGACGGCAAGGGCGGCGCGGCGATCGCAGGCGATCCCGATCATCCTGCCAATTTCGGCCGGCTGTGCTCCAAGGGCTCGGCGCTCGGCGAGACCGTCGGGCTCGAAAGCCGGCTGCTCTATCCGATGATCCGCTGCAAGGGCGTGCTCGAACGCGTCGCCTGGAGCGATGCGCTCGATCACGTCGCCCACCGCATGAAGCACATCGTCGCGCGCGACGGCGCCGACGCGGTCGCATTCTATCTCTCGGGCCAACTGCTGACCGAGGACTATTACGTCGCCAACAAGCTGATGAAGGGCTTTGTCGGCACGGCCAACGTCGACACCAATTCGCGGCTCTGCATGTCGTCCTCGGTCGCCGGTCACCGCCGCGCCTTCGGCGCCGACACCGTACCCGGCTGCTACGAGGATCTCGACCAGGCCGATCTGCTGGTGTTCGTCGGCTCGAATGCCGCCTGGTGCCACCCCGTGCTGTTCCAGCGCATGTTGAAGAACCGTGGGGAGCGCGGCGCCCGCATGATCGTGATCGATCCGCGCCGCACCGACACCGCGACCGACGTCGATCTGTTCCTGGGTCTGAAGCCCGGCACCGACACGGCGCTGTTTTCCGGCCTGTTCGTTCACCTCGCCGACAATGGTGCGCTCGATCAGGACTACATCGCGCAAAACACGTCGGGCTTTGACGACGCTCTGGCGCGCGCCCGCAGCATTGCCGGCAGCGTCACCGCGACCGCACTGGCGACCGGCCTTTCCGAGCAGGACGTTGCCACCTTCTTCAAGATGTTCCGCGACACGCCCCGCGTCGTCACGCTGTACTCGCAAGGTGTCAACCAGTCGGCGCAGGGTACCGACAAGGTCAACGCGATCTTGAACTGCCATCTCGCAACGGGGCGCATCGGCAAGCCAGGTGCCTCGCCGTTTTCGCTCACCGGCCAGCCCAACGCGATGGGCGGCCGCGAGGTCGGCGGCCTCGCCAACCAGCTCGCCGCACACATGAACTTCACGCCGCCCGACATCGATCGCGTGCGGCGGTTCTGGAAAGCGCCGCGCATTGCCACCCATGAAGGGTTGAAGGCGGTGCAGCTGTTCGAAGCCATCAACCGCGGCGAGGTCAAGGCCCTCTGGGTGATGGGCACCAACCCCGCGGTCTCGCTGCCCGATGCCGACTTCGTGCGCGAGGCGCTGAAGAAGCTCGAGCTGTTCGTGGTCTCCGAGAACGTGCTCTCCAACGACACCGTCGAGGTCGGACCGCACGTGCTGCTGCCCGCGCTCGCCTGGGGCGAAAAGTCGGGCACCGTGACCAATTCCGAGCGCCGGATCTCGCGCCAGCGCTCGTTCCTGCCGGCGCCCGGCGAGGCGCGGCCGGACTGGTGGATCCTGAGCGAAACCGCAAAGCGCCTCGGCTTCGGCGACAGCTTTAATTACAAATCCGCAGCCGACATCTTTCGCGAGCACGCCGCGCTCTCCGCGTTCGAGAACGATGGCAGCCGCGACTTCGACATCGGCGCGCTGACCTCGCTGTCGGACGATGCGTTTGACGCCTTGAAGCCCGTGCAGTGGCCCGCGCGCCAGGGCGAGGCGCCCGGCGAGCGCTTCTTCGCGGCCGGCGGGTTCTTCACCAATGACGGCAAGGGCCGCTTCGTCGCGCCGGAGGTGCCGGCGCTGCGTGGCGAGACCGGACCGTCGCGACCGCTGCGGCTCAACACCGGCCGCATCCGCGACCAGTGGCACACCATGACGCGCACGGGCCTCAGCCAGCGGCTCGGCGCGCATCTGCCCGAGCCGTTCGTCGAGATTCATCCCGATGACGCCAACAAATACAACGTCGTCCACGACGGCTATGCCCGCATCACCACCGACTACGGCCAGTGCACCCTCAAGGTCGTCGTCAGCGACCGGCAGCAGCGCGGCACGCTATTCGCGCCGATCCACTGGAGTGCGATGAACGCCTCGCACGGTCGCGTGGGGGCGCTGGTCGCACCGTTCACCGATCCGTTCTCGGGACAGCCGGAGTCCAAGGCGACACCGGCCGCGATCTCGCCCTATGAATACGTCTTCCGCGGCTTTGCGTTGTCGCGCAAGCAGCTGGAGCTGCCGCCGAACCTGATGTGGACCCGCGTCACTGTTGCCGGCGGCTTCGGCTATCTCTTCGCCGACAATGCGGATCTGTCGCGCTGGCCGGCCTGGCTCGAAGGCGTTGCCGGCGAGGACGTCGCCGACTATCGCGACTTCGGCGGCGGCGTATATCGCGCAGCGTCGTTTGCGGGCGACCGCATCGAAACCTGCCTGTTCGTCGGCCCCGCGCATGACGCCGGCGACTGGGAGGTGGTGAAGAGCCTGTTCGTGGCCGACAATGTCACCGACGAGCAGCGGCGCATGCTGCTGTCCGGCAAGTCGAGCGAGGGCGCGGCTTCGACCGGCCCCGTCGTCTGCGCCTGCTTCGGCGTCGGCCGCGGCACCATCTGCGACACCATCGCCGCAGGCGCGCGCACAGCGGCCGAGATCGGCACAAAGCTCAAGGCCGGCACCAATTGCGGCTCCTGCATTCCTGAACTGAAGCGCCTGATCGCGACGACCGAGGTGGCTCCAGTGAAGCAGGCGAAGGTCGCGGGCGCCGCGGGGTAGGGGCGCTTTCTCGGTCGTCGCCGAATACTCCGCCGTCATCGCCCGGCTTGACCGGGCGATCCAGTACGCCGAGACGCCTGTGATCAAGCGGTAAGGCCACGGCGTACTGGATTCCCCGCCTTCGCGGGGAATGACAGCGAGGGCGGGGCGCTACGCCTCAGCCCAATCGACGCACGCCCCATTGTGCCCTATGTTGCCGCGCTCTCCCCCATCAACAACGACAACAACAACAATGATGTACCTGGAAACGCCGCCGCGCCTGATCGAGACCAGGCTCTTTTCCGCCATGCCAGACAAATTCCGCCGCAAAGGCGAGCGGACGGAT
Source organism: Bradyrhizobium sp. JR4.3 (assembly GCF_040547695.1). Lineage (NCBI taxonomy): Bacteria > Pseudomonadati > Pseudomonadota > Alphaproteobacteria > Hyphomicrobiales > Nitrobacteraceae > Bradyrhizobium > Bradyrhizobium sp. JR4.3. Next base: position 81,896 of record NZ_JBEPQF010000010.1, read on the forward strand.
TGGGCCGATGCCAACCGGCCGGGCGTGCCGACGGACTCCTTCATCGAAGGGCCGTCGTTCGACAGGGATGGCAATCTCTACATCGTCGACATTCCGCTCGGCCGGATCTTCCGCATTGCGCCCGACGGCGAGTGGTCGTTGGCGATTGAATATGAAGGCTGGCCGAACGGGCTGAAAATCGCGGCCGACGGCCGCATCCTGGTCGCCGACTACAGGCACGGCATCATGGAGTTCGACGCCAACGCGGGGCGCGTGGCGCCGGTGCTGACCTCGCGCAATTCGGAATCCTTCCGCGGCTGCAACGACCTGCATCTCGCGTCCAACGGCGATATCTATTTCACCGACCAGGGGCAGACCGGCCTGCATGACCCCAGCGGCCGTGTCTATCGCCTGACGCCAGGCGGCCGCCTGGATTGCCTGATCGACACCGGCATCAGTCCGAACGGTCTGGTGCTCGATCCAACCGAGACCGTGCTGTTCGTCGCGATGACGCGCGACAACGCGGTGTGGCGGTTGCCTTTCATGAAGGACGGCAGCGTGTCGAAGGTCGGCCGCTTCTGTTCGCTGTTCGGTACCAGCGGCCCCGATGGCTTGACCATGGATGCCAAGGGCCGTCTGTTCGTCGGCCACGCATCGCTCGGCCATGTCTTCGTGTTCGCGCCCAACGGCGAATTGATCGCGCGGGTGAAGTCGTGTGCCGGGCCGAACTGCACCAATGTCGCGATTGGTGGCGCGAACAAAGATCAGCTCTACATCACGGAATCTGCGACCGGTAGCGTACTGGTCGCTGACATCGGCGGATTGAACTCTTGAGCTCGATGGCGGTTGCCTGAGCGAACGAGTGGTATCGGAGCAAATATGAACACGAACCCCTTCGGCAAAACCGGCGCCAGCGTCTCTGTCATCGGGCAGGGCACCTGGTATCTCGACCACGGCGATCGCAAGCGCGCGATCGCGGCGCTTCAGCGCGGGCTCGATCTCGGCATGACCCACATCGACACTGCCGAGATGTATGGCGACGCCGAGCTCGTCATTGCCGATGCGATCGCGGGGCGACGCGACGAGGTGTTCCTCGTGTCAAAGGTGCTGCCGAGCAACGCCTCGCGCCGCGGAACCATCACCGCCTGTGAGCGCTCGCTGAAGCGGCTGAAGACGGATCGGCTCGACTGCTATCTGCTGCATTGGCGCGGCTCGTATCCGCTGGAGGACACTGTGGCCGCGTTCGAGGAACTGGTGAAGGCCGGCAAGATCAAATCCTGGGGTGTCTCCAATTTCGATGCCGATGATCTCGACGAGATGCTCGACGCTGCCGGCGAAGGCCGCATCGCCTGCAATCAGGTGCTCTATCATCTGAGGGAACGCGCGATCGAGCACGCGGTGATCCCGTGGTGCGAACAGCATGGTGTCGCCGTGGTCGCCTATTCGCCGTTCGGCCACGACGATTTCCCTGCGAGCAACAGCAAGGGCGGTGCAGTGCTGGCGCGCATCGCGGAGGCGCGTCGCGCAACGCCGCGCCAGGTCGCGCTGAGCTTCCTCACCCGTGCGACTACGGTGTTCGCCATCCCGAAGGCGTCGTCCGCGGAACACGCCGGCGAAAATGCCGCGGCCGGCGATCTCGTGCTGACGAAAGACGAGATCGCGGCGCTCGATGCGGCGTTTCCGCGCGGTCCGAAGCCGCGCGGCCTGCCCATGCTGTAGTGCACAAACGCCTATTATTAATGGAGTCTTGACGCGCGCGGACGTGAGCGCATATCGGCATCCTGTTTTCGGAAGTTGTGAAAGCGGCGCAATTATCGTTTTTTACGATCATTCCCGATTCGCATCTCCTAGGTTCCAGCCGTGACCCCGCCGCCCGCCGCAGCCGCAAGGCTCGACAGTATTCCCATGCCCATGCCGGAAAAGAAGCCGCAGGCGCGCCGCGCGCCGGCGCGCGTCGATCATCCCCTCAAGGGCATCGCGCTGGTGCTGCTGTCGACGATCTTTCTCGGCTGCTCCGATGTCACCGCGAAATATTTGTCGTCGAGCCTGCCGTCGATCGAGATCACCTGGATCCGCTTCGTAACGTTCGCGCTGATGTTCACGCCGGTAATGCTGCCGGGCTCGCCGCTTCATGCCATGCGCACCGAGCGCCTCGGCCTGCAGCTGATGCGCGGCGCGGCATTGCTCGGCTCTTCGCTGTTCTTCATCACCGGCCTGAGCTTCCTGCCGATCGCGGAAGCGTCCGCGACCGGGTTCGTCTCGCCACTGTTCGTCACCGCGCTCTCGATCGTGTTCCTGAGCGAGAAGGTGGGCATGCGCCGCTGGATCGCCACCGCGATCGGCTTGACGGGCGTGATGATCATCCTGCGCCCGGGCTCCAGCGCGTTTCACGCCGCCGCGTTCTTCCCGATCGTCTCGGCGTTCTGCTGGGCTGCGGCGCTGATCCTGACGCGCATGATGAGCGGGCGCGAAGCCGTCCTCATCACCATGGCCTATTCGGCGCTGACGGGCGTTGCGATCCTCTCCCTGATGGTACCGTTCGTCTGGGTCACGCCGACCTGGACCGCGATCGGGCTTGGCATCGTGATCGGCGTCGCCTCCACCGTCGGCCAATGGATCATCGTCCTGGCCTATCGCTACGGCGATGCCTCGGTGCTGGCGCCGTTCTCCTACACACAGTTGCTCTGGGTCAGCATTTTGGGCTTCTTCCTGTTCGGCGAAGTGCCTGATGTCTGGACCGTCACCGGTGCAGCCTTCATCGTCGCCAGCGGCCTCTACATCGCCCATCGGGAGCGCATCCGTCGCGCCCAGCTCCTGATCATGGAAGAGCGTTCCCCGAACCCCTGACGCAAGTTCACGCGTCCGCTTCGTGCTATCAATGGCTCCAACAAGCCGGGAGGAGCCGAATGCGCGCTGCGATTTTCAGGAACGGTGAGATTGTCGTCGACCGGATGGCGGAGCCAAAGCCCGGCCCCGGCCAGGTGCTGGTCAAGACGCTCGCATGCGGCATCTGCGGCTCCGACCTGCATGCGCGCCAGCACGCCCACCGCATGGTGGAGATGGCGCGGAAGACCGGCCGCAAGCCGATGGACCTCGCCCGCGACGTCGTGTTCGGCCATGAGTTCTGCTGCGAGATCGTCGATTTCGGCCCGGGCACTGTGCGCAAGCTCAAGCCGGGCACGCGCGTGTGCTCGCTGCCGGCCCTCGTGACGCCGCAGGGCATCGAGGGCATCGGCTATTCCAACGAAAATATTGGCGGCTATGCCGAGGCGATGCTACTGAGCGAAGCGCTGCTGCTCGAGGTACCCAACGGTCTCGCGCCGGAGCATGCCGCGCTCACCGAACCGCTCGCGGTCGGCGTTCACGCCGTCGCCAAGGCCAATATCCGAGGCGGCGAAGTGCCGCTCGTGATCGGCTGCGGCCCGGTCGGGCTCGCGGTGATTGCGGCGCTGAAGCTCAAGGGCCTGCATCCGATCGTCGCGGCCGACTATTCGCCGGCGCGGCGCGCGCTTGCGGCAAAACTCGGCGCCGATATCGTCGTGGATCCAAGGGTGTCGCAGCCCTATGCGATCTGGGCCGAGCATGCGCAAATGTCGGACGCGGAAAAGGCGGCGCGCCCGCCGTTCCAGGCGATGCTGCCCGCGCTGAAGCCCGCGATCATCTTCGAATGCGTCGGCGTGCCTGGTCTGTTGCAGCAGGTGTTCGAAGGCGCGCCGCGCGATGCCAGGATCGTCGTGGTCGGCGTCTGCATGGAGACCGACAGGAGCGAGCCCATGCTCGGCATCATGAAGGAGCTCAACGTTCAGTACGTGCTCGGCTACACGCCGGACGAATTCGCAGCTTCGCTGCGCCTGATCGCGGAAGGGAAGGTGGATGCGGCTGCGATGGTGACGGCCGAGATCGGCATCGATGGCGTCGCAAAGGCTTTCGCCGATCTCGCCAATCCTGAAGCGCACACCAAGATCATCGTGCAGCCGTGGCGATGATGCCTCACACCGGTAGCGCGATCGAATATTTCACCTGGCTGAGCGCGAAGCTCGACTCGATCGAGGCGATGCCGTCGAGCCGGGTCAGCTTGGTCTTGAGGAAGGTCTCGTAGGAGGCGAGGTCGGCTGCGACGACGCGCAAAAGATAGTCGCGGTTGCCGGTCATCAGGTAGCATTCCAGCACCTCGTCCCATTTCGAGATCGCGCGCGCGAAGCGGTTGAGGTCCTCCTCCTTCTGCCGCGCCAGCTTGATCGAGATGAAGACGCTGACATGCAGCCCCAGCGCCTTCTGGTCGACGGTCGCGATGTAGCGCGAGATGACGCCGCGTTCCTCGAGCAGTTTGACCCGGCGATGGCAGGGCGACACCGACAGCCCGACCTTATCGGCCAGCTCCTGCATGGTCAGCCGGCTGTCGTTCTGGAGGTAGCTGAGGATTTTTCGGTCGATGGCGTCGAGGGCGGGCATTGGGATGAACCTGTCGTTTTTACCGATCCGATTGGTAAGATATCCCAATATGGGCTGGTACTGCGCGAAAAATTGAGAAGTTTGGCGCTTCCGGCAGGGGTATCATCGGCACCTGTTTTCCGGGAGCATTGCCATGCCCGTTGATATCGCCCGCCTCGACACATTGACCGCGCTCGCCCGCAAGGCGCTGTGGCTGTCGTCATGGACCATCCATCACGCCAACCACGTCCGCGCGAACGCGGACGGCCTCAAGGTTGGGGGACATCAGGCCTCGTCGGCCTCGCTCGCAACCATCATGTCGGCGCTGTATTTCCACGTGCTGAAGCCCGAGGATCGCGTCGCGGTGAAGCCGCATGCGAGCCCGGTGTTCCACGCCATCCAGTATCTGTTCGGCCGGCAGAGCCGCGAGAAGCTGGAGAATTTCCGCGGCTTCAAGGGCGCGCAGTCCTATCCCTCGCGCACCAAGGACGTCGACGACGTCGATTTCTCCACGGGCTCGGTCGGCCTCGGCGTCGCGCAGACGCTGTTCGCCTCGCTGGTGCAGGACTACGTCAAGGCACATGGCTGGATGAAGGATCGCCGCGAAGGGCGGATGATTGCGCTGGTCGGCGACGCCGAGATGGACGAGGGCAACATCTTCGAGGCGCTGGCGGAAGGCTGGAAGCACGGCCTGCGCAACACCTGGTGGGTGGTCGACTACAACAGGCAGTCGCTGGACGCCGTCGTCCGCGAAGGCCTCTGGGAAAAGTTCGAGACCGTATTCCGCAATTTCGGCTGGGACGTGGTGATCGTGAAATACGGCCGCCTGATGCGCGAGGCCTTTGCCGAAGCTGGCGGCGAGGCGTTGAAGCGCTGGATCGACAATTGCCCGAACGCGCTCTACGCCGCCTTGTGTTTTCAGGGCGGCGCGGCGTTCCGCAAACATCTTCACGATGAGATCGGCGATCAGGGCCCCATCACCAAACTGATCGACAGGCGCGGCGACGACGAGCTGCTGGCGCTGATGTCGAACCTCGGCGGCCATGACATGGCGAGCATGCTGGACGCCTTCGAATCCATCGACCACGATCGCCCGGTCTGCTTCATCGCCTACACCATCAAGGGCGTCGGCCTGCCGTTCCAGGGCCACAAGGACAATCACGCCGGCCTGATGACGGTCGCGCAGATGGAGAAATATCGCGACAGCCAGAACATCCGGCCCGGACACGAGTGGGACAGATACGAGGGCCTCGCGCAAAGTTCCGCCGAGTTCGACGCCTTCCTTGCGCGCGTGCCGTTCAACCAGGACGGCCGCCGGCTCACCGCGCCTGTTATCGAGGTGCCGTCGCAGCTCGCCTTCAAGCCGGCGCCGCAGATGTCGACCCAGCAGGGTTTTGGGCTGGTGCTGAACGAGATCGCGCGCGGCGACAGCGAGCTTGCCAGGCGCATCGTGACGACGTCGCCTGACGTTACCGTCTCGACCAATCTCGGTCCGTGGGTGAACCGGCGCGGCCTGTTTGCGCGCGGCGAGAAGGCGGACTTATTCCGCAGCGAGAAAATTCCATCCACCTTCAACTGGGACTTCTCGCCCAAGGGCCAGCATCTCGAGCTCGGCATCGCCGAGATGAACCTGTTCATCATGCTCTCGGCGCTCGGCCTGTCGCACCAGATCAACGGCGAGCGGCTGCTGCCGGTCGGCACGCTCTACGATCCCTTCATCGAGCGCGGTCTCGATGCGCTGAACTATGCCTGCTACCAGGATGCACGCTTCATGGTGGCGGCAACGCCGTCGGGCATCACGCTGGCGCCCGAAGGCGGCGCGCACCAGTCGATCGCGACGCCCTTGATCGGCATGGCGCAGGACGGCCTCGCCTCGTTCGAGCCTGCCTTCGTCGACGAGCTCGCCGTGATCATGGGGTGGGGTTTCAACCATATGCAGCGCGATCCGGGCGAGGGCGGCTCGGTCTATTTGCGGCTCTCGACGCGCTCGATCGAGCAGGCGCAGCGGATCATGACGCCGGAGCTCGCGCAGGGCATCACCGACGGCGCCTATTGGCTGCGCAAGCCGGGCCCCAATGCCGAAGCCGTCATCGCCTATACCGGCGCAGTTGCGCCGGAAGCGATCGAAGCGACCGGCTTCATCGGCGAGAGCCGGCGCGACATCGGCCTGCTCGCGATCATGTCCGCAGATCGTCTGCATGCGGGGTGGACCGCCGCACGGAAATTGCGCCGTGATCGGCGCGGCGTGCAGCATCTCAGCCACATCGAAAAACTGCTCGCGCCGCTGCCGCGCGACTGCGGCATCGTGACCGTGATCGACGGACATCCGGCGGCGCTCGGCTGGCTCGGCAGCGTCCGCGGCCATCGCGTCGAGGCACTCGGCGTCGAGCAGTTCGGCCAGACCGGCACCATCGCCGATCTCTACCGCCACTACGGCATCGACGCCAACGCCATCATCGATGCGGCCGAAAGCCTCACCACCGGCGCGCCGGTGCTGCATCGGAAGATGGCTGTGTAGTTCGTCATCCCGGCCTAGCGCGCAATGGGCACTAGGCCGGGATGACATCGTGAGTGAGGCGAGACCTTGCCACCCCTCCGCCATCGGCTCATATAACCTCCGTCCGCCGCAATGCTGGCCCCGCATATGGCGGGTTCAATTGCCGGCGCTTTCGTGCAAGGATGCCTGCCGAAACGCCCCCTCCAAGCCCCCAAGAAGAGGTTCACTATGGTCAATCGCATGCAGTTCTACATCGACGGCGCCTGGGTCGATCCCGCCGTCAAGAAGTCCACCGCCGTGGTCAATCCGGCGACGGAAGAGGCGATGTACGAGGTTGCGCTGGGCTCCAAGGCCGACGTTGATAAAGCCGTTGCCGCCGCCAAGCGCGCGTTCGTGACGTTCTCGCAAACCAGCCGTGACGAGCGCGTCGCGCTGCTCTCGAAAGTCATCGAGATCTACAAGGGCCGCCTCAAGGAGATCGGCGCTGCCGTCTCCGACGAGATGGGCGCGCCGCTGCCGATGGCCGAAAAGCTCCAGGCCGGCGCCGGCCTTGGTCACCTCATGACCACGCTCGACGTGCTCAAGAACTATCATTTCGAGGAACCGGTCGGCACCGCCATGGTGCTGCGCGAGCCGGTCGGCGTGGTCGGCATGATCACGCCCTGGAACTGGCCGCTCAACCAGATCGCCTGCAAGGTCGCGCCCGCGCTCGCCGCCGGCTGCACCATGATCCTGAAGCCTTCGGAGTTCACCCCGACCTCGGCGCTGATCTTCGCGCAAATCCTCCATGAAGCCGGCGTGCCGAAGGGCGTTTTCAACCTCGTCAACGGTCTCGGCCCCGAGGTCGGCGCCGCCATGAGCGAGCACCCCGACATCGACATGATCTCCTTCACCGGCTCGACCCGCGCCGGCATCGACGTGGCCAAGCGCGCCGCACCGACCGTGAAGCGCGTCAGCCAGGAACTCGGCGGCAAGTCGCCGAACGTCATTCTCGAAGGCGCCGACCTCACGAAGGCGGTGACCGGCGGCGTGATGCACATGTTCAACAACTCCGGCCAGTCCTGCAACGCGCCCTCGCGCATGATCGTGCCGGCCTCGAAGATGAAGGAAGTCGCCGCGATCGCGAAGGCGGTCGCCGACAAGACCAAGGCGGGCGATCCGCGCGCCGAAGGCACCACCATTGGTCCGGTGGTCAACCGCGGCCAGTGGGACAAGATCCAGGGCCTGATCAAGAAGGGCATCGATGAGGGCGCAACGCTCGTCGCCGGCGGCCCCGGCCTGCCCGAAGGCGTCAACAAGGGCTTCTATGTCCGTCCGACCATTTTCGCCGATGTCACCCCTGACATGACGATTGCGCGTGAAGAGATCTTCGGACCGGTGCTCACCATCATCGGCGCCAAGGACGAAGCCGAGGCCGTGCACATCGCCAACGACACGCCCTATGGGCTTGCCGGCTACGTCACGGGTGCTTCCGTCGAGGACGCCAAGCGCGTCGGCCGGCAGATCCGCGCCGGCAACGTCAATCTGCAGGGCGTGCCCAACGATCGCAGCGCACCGTTCGGCGGCTACAAGCAGTCCGGCAACGGCCGCGAGTGGGGCAAGTACGGCCTCGAGGACTTCCTAGAAGTGAAGGCAGTTGCGGGCTTCAACGCGGCGTAGGCTTTATCGCCTGAACCAACAAAACGCCGGAGCGGCCACCGCTCCGGCGTTTTTATTTTTTCGTAGCCCGCATGGAGCGAAGCGGAATGCGGGGACTGTCCCGGATTGCGCTTCGCTCCATCCGGGCTACGGGCTCGCAACGACGGCGGCGAAACTATCCCCCGACCGCTCCTTGCGTGTTCACATACAACGCGTAGATCGACTGGCTTGCCGCCATGAACAGGCGGTTGCGCCTGACGCCGCCGAAGCAGAGGTTGGCGCAACGTTCGGGCAGTGCGATGCGGCCGATCATGACGCCGTCGGGGGCGAACACCACGACGCCGTCGAGCTCGGGATCGCCCATGCCCCAGCCGCACCAGAGATTGCCGTCGATGTCGCAGCGCATGCCGTCCGGCGTGCCAGGACCTGCGTCGATGTGGACGCGCTTGTTGGAGATCGTGGTGCCGTCCGCCGAGACGTCATAGGCGAGGATTTTGCGGTTCGGCACGCCGCGCGATTCCACAACATAAAGAATTTTCTCGTCCGGCGAGAAGCACAGCCCGTTCGGACCCAGCACGCCTTCGGCGACGATGGTCGCATTACCGGTTGTGGGATCGAGCCGGTAGACATTCGGATCAATGTCCGGCTCGGCCTTGTAGCCCTCGTAATTGCCTAGCAGGCCGAAGGTTGGATCGGTGAACCAGACCGCGCCGTCGGACTTCACCACGACGTCGTTCGGCGAGTTGAGTTTATTGCCGCCGAACGAGTCCATCAGCACGGTGATGCTGCCGTCATATTCGGTGCGGGTCACGCGGCGCCCACCATGCTCGCAGGTGACGAGCCGACCCTGGCGATCCCTGGTGTTGCCGTTGGCGAAATTGGAGGGCTTGCGGAACACCGAGACCGCGCCGGTCTCCTCCTCCCATTTGACGATGCGCTGGTTCGGAATGTCGCTGCACAGGAGATAGCGACCATCGCCGAACCACACCGGACCCTCGGCCCAGCGCAGGCCGGTCGTCAGCCGCTCCACCGCCGAGAGTTTTAGCCAGTATTTTTCGAAGCGGGGATCGAGTGCCTTTATCGCCGGATCGGGATAGTAGCTCGCCGGCCGCCAGCCTGGCCGCTCCTGGGGATAGGACGATGCCTCATTCATGTCGGTTCTCTCGTTTCGTTCCCTCTGGACAATCCTGCTATCATTAGAGACATGTGACCGCAAATTGGTTGCCAAAGGCGAGGAAAGACATGCCGCGTATCTTGATGACGGGAGCTTCGGGCGGGATCGGAACGCGCCTGCGGAAACTGCTGCCGCCGATCTATCCGGACCTGCTGCTCTCTGATATCCGCCCGCCGAAGGACCTCGGCGCGAACGAGGAATTCAAGGCGGCGGATCTCTCTGACCTGGCGCAGTGCGAGGCGATCTGCGAGGGCGTCGACGGCATCATCCATTTCGGCGGCTATTCGGTCGAAGGTCCCTGGAACGACATCCTCCAGGCCAACATCATCGGCGGCTACAATCTGTTCGAGGCAGCGTATCGCAAGGGCGTCAAGCGCGTGGTGTTCGCCTCCTCGAACCATGCCGTCGGATTCTATCCGCGCCACCACAAGATCGGCACCGATGTGACCCCGCGCCCCGACGGCCGCTATGGCGTCAGCAAGGTGTTCGGCGAAGCGGTCGGCGCGCTCTATGCCGACAAGCATGGCCTGAAGGTGACTTGCCTTCGCATTGGCAATTTCGGCGACGTGCCGCTGGACCTTCGCCGGATCTCGATCTGGCTGAAGCCGGAAGATCTGGTGCAGCTCTGCCAGATCGGGCTCGAGCATCCCGACATTCATTTCGAGATCTTCTACGGCGTGTCCCTGAACGAGCGTGCCTGGTGGGACAACCACCGCGCCTACGAGTTCGGCTACCGTCCGACGGGGCGCTCCGAGGACCACGTGGCGCATGCGATGGCAGAGCAGGCCAAGCTGAAGCCCGATCCGATCGGCGATCACTATCAGGGCGGCGCGTTCTGCAGCAACGAGTTCGACGGCGACACAAGCCGCGTCATCGATTGGAATAAGCGGTAGGAGCGCATTCGCAAATCCAGGGCGTCGGAAACGACGCCCTAGACAACGCGTTTGCCGGCCTGGGCCGCGATGGGCCGCTGCACAAAGTACATCAGGATCAGGGAAATCACCGCCGTCGTCACGACGACGTATCCCAGCCGGTCGAAGTGCCGGAGCGTACCGTCGGGATCCTGCGCGATCAGCGCGGCGGCGAGCACGGAGCCGAGCCCGCCGGAGAGCTGCTGCAGCGACGCGCCGACCGCGCTGAAGGAGCCGCGTTGCGCCGGCTCGGGGATTGCGGAAATCAGCGCCTGCGATGGGATCATGCGGGAGAAGATGCCGACGAACATCAGGACGTTGACCAGGATCGCGACCGTCAGGCTCACCTCGCCGAGATGGGTGTAGATCAGCACCATGACGATGGACATCGCGCTGCCGAAGACGAAGGTCGGGTATTTGCCGAAGGCATCGCTCGCGCGTCCCACCAGCGGGCCGATGACAATGCTGAACAGCCCGGAGACGAGATAGATCGTCGGCAGATGCACGATGTCGATGCCGAGATTGTGCACGGTGTAGGCGCTGCCGAACGGCATCAGCATGTAGCCGCCGGTCGCCAGCAGGGTCGTCACCGAGAACGCCATCCAATAACGCGGCTGAGAGACCGTTGCGATCAGATGCCGGAACGGGTTTCGATCCTGCTTCAGCCCGAGATGGCCGTTCACCGGCTTCATCAGGAGCATCACGGCGATCATCCCGATCACCGACAGGCCGACCAGCGCGCCGAACGCGACGTGCCAGTTCCACTGGTTGGCGAGGAAAAGGCCGGCTGGGATGCCCAGCACCTGGCTTGCAGCGAAGGCGGTTTGCACGAAACCCATGACGCGGCCGCGCAATTGCAGCGTGAACAGATCGGTGACGATGGCGAGCACGACCGAGCCGATCACGCCGCCGAACAGGCCGGTCACGATCCGCCCCAGCAGCAACAGATGATAGTTGGGCGCGATCGCGCACAGCGCCGTGCCGAGGGTGAAGCCGGCGTAGAAGAACAACAGCAGCCGTTTGCGGTCGAACCGGTCGGCGAAGCCGGCCGCCAGGATGCCGGAAATTCCCGCGCTGAACGCATAGGCCGAGACCGCCACGCCGAACTGAGCGGCCGAAATATCGAGCGCCGGCATCATGATGGCGCCGAGCGGCGACATGATCATGAAATCGATGATGATCGTGAACTGGACCAGCGCCAGCAGCGCAACGAGGATCGTCTGGTAGCGCGTAAAGCCGCGGGATCGCTCCTGCGGCTCGACGATCGGCTCGGTCAGGGTTTGTTCGGTCATGGCATTTCATTCGGGAGGGAATACGGGGAAGAACGTGCGATTCGCGGCTGGACGCCGGTCCTATCTATTTCCGACGGCGCGCTATTTCGATGGGTTGACAAAAGGTTTTGATGTCCATCACGACGCGGTGCCCCGGTTCATTGAGGACGAGCGCATGCGGGGGCCGAGCTTTGGCTTGGCCGCCCTGCCCATTGATCCAGGTCAACCTTGCCTTCGGCATTTGGTTCTCGATCTGCGCGATCGCATTTCGGCAGCCGGTGCCGCGATCACGGTTCGATTGCGGCGGCGAGAGTCAGAACAATGAAAATCAAATTGCCAGCGGTCGTACTGCTCGCGCTGATCATGTCGGGCCCGGCGCAAGCCGCGATGCTCAGCGACGCCGAGGCGATTTTTCTCGACCAGCTCGTCACCGCGTCCGCGGTGCTCGAACAACGATGCGTCGGCTACGAGGTCAATGGTGCCGGCAGTGTTCAGCTCGGCGCCCGACTTCTCGGCAGCACGGATGCCGCGATGGCGATGATCGACGCCTACGCGGCAGCCATCAAGGCCCGCGACGGCGAAAACTACGATGCCGGTAAATTCCGCATCGAGGTGTCCGACGCGGCCGCCAAAACGTTCAGGCGCATCCGAGCGCAGTTGATCAACGACCCGAAAGCGGCCTGCGCCGACTATGGTGATACCAGCGTGGAGCGCGGCCTGCTAAGACGGTACTGAACCTGCGACTTGGCTTGCCATGGCCTAACGGGCGCACGCGCTAGCGCTCGGCCTCACCCGCAATCCGCGCCAGATAATCCTTCTTGCTGAACTGCATATGATCGACGCAGAGCTGGGCCAGCGCCCAGCTGTCGCGGCCTTTCAACAGCTCGATCATCAGCTCGTGCTGGCGCCGTGATTGCGCCAGGCCGTCTCGGTCGGCGAGATTCTTGGCGCGCATCGGCAGCGTCAGGTTCATGTAGTCCTGCAGCGAGCGCACCAGATACGGATTTCCGCAGGCCGAGAACAGCGCGAGGTGGAAGGCGTCATTGGCTTCATGGATGCCGCGCAGGTCCTGCAAATCCGCTCGCGCGCAATATTGCCGCTGCAATGCGGAGAGCTCGTCGATCAGGCCTTGCTGTGCGGGCAGGGGGATCATCAGCGCCGCCTGCCGGGTCAGCATCTCCCGGACCTCGTAGATCTGCCGGACCTCTTCGGCCGAATAGAACCGCACGGTGGCGCCGACATTCTTCTCACGGCGGACGATGCCGCGGCGCTCGGCATCCACCAGCGCCTGGCGCACGAAGTGCCGCGAGGTGCCGTAAGCCGACATCAGCGCGTCCTCGGTCAGGCGCGCGCCGGGCGCGAGGCGGCCGAAGATGATGTCCTCCTCGAGCCGCGCGACGATGTCGTCCGGATCGTCGCGCCGGACCATCGTGGCATCTGCGGTGTGAGTGTCGGACATGCCCTCGGCCTCCCGGCGCTCGGCCGGTCCGTCCTGTGGAGCAGGGAAGGCTTGGATTGTCAATAATCTGGTCATCACCGGGGCGTCGACGGCCAAAATAGCAGGTTTGACGTCTGTCTTATTGACAATCAAGGGGCAGGCTGTACGACAATGACCCGGTAATGGGAGCGGTATGATGACGAGTGGGTTGCGCAAAGGGCTGACAAGCTATGGCGATGCCGGCTTCTCGCTGTTCCTGCGCAAGGCGTTCATCAAGGCCATGGGCTATTCCGACGACGCGCTGGAGCGCCCGATCGTCGGCATCACCAACACCTATAGCGACTACAATCCCTGCCACGGCAACGTCCCGCAGATCATCGAGGCCGCCAAGCGCGGCGTGATGCTGTCGGGCGCGATGCCGTTCGTGTTCCCGACTATCTCGATCGCCGAGAGCTTTGCGCATCCGACCTCGATGTATCTGCGCAATCTGATGGCGATGGACACCGAGGAGATGATCCGCGCCCAGCCGATGGATTCGGTGATCGTCATCGGCGGCTGCGACAAGACACTGCCGGCGCAGGTGATGGCCGCAATCAGCGCCGATCTGCCGACGGTGGTCATTCCCGTTGGCCCCATGGTGGTTGGTCATCACAAGGGCGAGGTGCTGGGCGCTTGCACCGATTGCCGCCGTCTCTGGGGCAAGTATCGCGCCGGCGAAATGGATGACATTGAGATCGAGGCGGTCAACGGCCGTCTCGCGCCGTCGGTTGGCACCTGCATGGTGATGGGCACGGCCTCCACCATGGCCTGCATGATCGAGGCCATGGGTCTGTCGCTGCCGATGAGCGCGACGATCCCCGCGCCGCATGCGGAGCGCTTTCGGCTTGCCGAGGCGAGCGGCAGGGTGGCCGCCGAGATGGCCAAGACCAAGGGTCCGAAGCCGAGCGAGGTGCTGACGCCTGCATCTTTTAGGAATGCCCAAGTCGTGCTCCAGGCGATCGGCGGCTCGACCAACGGCCTGATTCATTTGACCGCGATGGCACATCGCTCGCCGCACCGGCTCGACCTCGGCGTGTTCGACCAGATCGGCCGCGAGGTGCCGGTGCTGATCGATCTCAAGCCGTCCGGCGAGCATTACATGGAGCATTTCCATCACGCCGGCGGCGTGCCGAAACTGCTGGCGCAGCTTGGTGACCTCGTCGATCTCGACGCGAAGACCATCACGGGCGAGAGCCTGCGCGATGTCGCCGCCAACGCGGAACACGTACCCGGCCAGGACGTGATCCGCGCGCGCGACAATCCGATCAAGAAGGAAGGCGGCCTCGCCGTCCTGCACGGTAACCTCGCCCCGCGCGGCGCGGTGATCAAGCAGTCAGCTGCAAGCCCAAAACTGTTGCAGCACACCGGACGTGCCGTGGTGTTCGAATCCGTCGAGGATATGACGCTGCGGGTTGACGATCCCGATCTCGACGTCACCGCCGATGATGTGCTGGTGCTGCGCAATGCCGGGCCCAAGGGCGCGCCCGGCATGCCCGAGGCGGGCTATCTGCCGATCCCGAAGAAGCTCGCGCGTGGCGGTACCAAGGACATGGTGCGCATTTCCGATGCGCGCATGAGCGGCACCGCGTTCGGCACCATCGTGCTGCACATCACGCCGGAATCCGCCGTCGGCGGGCCGCTGGCGCTGGTGAAGAACGGCGACATGATCCGGCTCGACGTCGCCAAGCGCAGCATCGAGCTGCTGGTCGATGCGGCCGAGCTGGAACGGCGCCATGCCTTATTGAAGCCGGCAGCCGCTCCCGACGAGGCGCGGCGCGGCTATGCCTGGCTGTTCAACGAGACCATCATGCAGGCCGACGAGGGCTGCGATTTCGATTTTATGCAGAGAACTGGGAAGAAGACGGATAAGGGGTGACCAACCACCCGAACGAACGCTTAGACCGCTAAAGCGGCGAGCGATAAAACAGGGGGAAACGATGATTGCACGATCCATGCTTGGGCTGGCGGCAACGGCCGCTGTTCTCTTCGTAACGAGCGCGTCGGCACAGGAGGTGAAGCATTATCGCTTTGCCTACGACCAGCCGCGCAATACCGGCTACTCCATCGCGGGCGACCTCTTTGCCGAAAAGCTCAAGGAATTGAGCAAAGGCACCATGATCATCGACCAGTATCCGGGCGCGCAGCTCGGGCAGGAGCCGCAGGTGCTCCAGCTCGTGAAAGCGGGCGACGTCGAATTTGCGATCATCTCCTCGGCGAACACCGCGACGATCTCGCCGCAAGCGGGCGTGATGTCGTTGCACTTCCTCTTCCGCGACGAGAACCACGTGGTCAAGGGTCTGGCCGATCCAAAAGTGTTCGCAGCGCTCAAGACCATGATCGACGAGACCACGCAGGGCCTGCATGTGATCGCGACCGGTTCGCAGGGCGTGCGCCACATGTACTCCAAGAAGGAGATCCATAACGTCGGTGACATCAAGGGCCTGAAGATTCGGGTACAGGCAACTGCGACCGAGGACACCATGTTCCCGGCCTACGGCGCCCAAACCGTGCACATGCCGTTCGGGAGCGTCTACACGAGCTTGCAGACCGGCGTCGTCGACGTCGCCGAGAACAGCATCAACGTCTACCTCGTTAACAAGCACTACGAGGTCGCGCCGGTCCTGAACATCACCGAGCACGAGGCCAACAACGCGCTGGTGTTCATCTCCGACAAGCTCTGGCAGAGCCTGTCGGCGGAGCAGAAGGGCTGGGTGCAGGCGGCGGGGAACGAGGTCAGCTCCAAGGAGCCGCAGAAGGCCTTCGACCTCGAACGCACCGCGGCGGAGAAGCTCAAGAAGATGGGCGTGAAGATCGTCGACAACGTCGACAAGAAGAGCTTCACGGCGGTCGCCGATCCCTATCTCGACAAGCTCGCCAAGGAGCTCGGCCCGCACGCCGAGAAGATCAAGGATTTGATCCGCTCGATCAATTGACGTGATGCCGAAAGACGGTGCGCTCCCTCTCCCGCCTGCGGGAGAGGGTAGGGGAGAGGTGTCTCCGCGGAGAGACTCCCGATGAGGAGAGAGCCCTCACCCGGCGCTTCGCGCCGACCTCTCCCGCAAGCGGGAGAGGTTCAGAAAACCCGCAGCCGGGAGCAACAATGCCCATCGCCGAAAAACTGCTGGTGCAACGCCAACGCCACCTCAAATGGCGCGGGCTCGACTGGCTCGAGCTCGCGCTGATGATCCTCTGCGGCGTGCTCTGCTTCGGCTTCTCGCTGTCGGTGACCGCCGACATCGTCACCCGCACCATCGGCCATCCCTGGCTCTGGCTCCAGGAAGTGACCTCGACATTGTTCATCTACGCCATCTTCGTCGGCACAGCGGCTGCGACGCGGCGCAACGACCACCTCTATCTCACCGCGATCTCCGAGGCGATGCACGGCACGCCGCGTCTGATCGTCGAGATCATCATCCGGATCGTGGTGCTTGGCGTCGCCTTCTGCCTGATCGTGTACGGCTATCAGAACTATCTTCGCGGCTTCGGCAGTTTTCGCCTGCCGTCGGGCACGCCGATCGCCTCGCTCTACGCGATCATTCCGCTGTCGGGCGTGCTGATCGGCCTGTTCACCATCGAGCAGCTCGTCAACGGCGTGCGCAACGGCTTTGACCACCCCGAGCCGCCCGAAGAGGATGACGGGGCGCCTGTCATCACCGACGCGCAGATGAGGGCGCAGCCGTGAGCGCACCCATTGTTCTGGCGTTGATGACGGTCTGCTTCCTGTCCTTCGGCTATCTCGGCGTGCCCGTGCCGTTCTCGCTGATGGCCGGCGTCTTCATCGGCGCGCTGCTGTCGGACGTCTCGCTCGCCGCGATCATCCAGAAGATCTTCGACGGCGTCGATTCCGAGGCACTACTGGCGATCCCCTTCTTCCTGCTGGTCGGCGAGCTCATGAGCTCGGCCAATGTGGTGGTCCGGATAGCCAACCTCTCTGTGTCACTGGTCGGGCATATCAGGGGCGGACTGTCCCAGGTCGTGGTCGTCTTCAGCATGTTCTTCTCGGAAATGTCGGGCTCGACCACCGCTGACGTCGCCGTGATGAGCCGCGCGCTGGGGGGCCCGATGAAACGCGAGGGCTATGAGCCCGCCTTCATCGCCGCGATCATCGCGTCGGCCTCGACCATCGCCGCGCTGGTGCCGCCGAGCATCACGGCCGTGGTCTATGGCGCCGTCGGCAACGTCTCGATCGCCGGCCTGTTCATGGCAGGCGTCGTGCCGGGCCTGATGATCGGCTTCGGGTTGATGATCTATTGCTATTTCTTCGGCCCGTCCGGCCTGCGCAAGCCGCGCGCGCCGCTGCGGCAGGTGGTGTTCGCGGCCGGCGATGCGGCGCTACCGCTGATGATCCCAGTGATCCTGTTAGGAGGCATTCTGACCGGCTGGTTCACGCCGACGGAAGCCGGCGTCGTTGCGGTGGTCTGGATTGTCGCGGTCGTGATCCCCGCGCTCAACCGCGGCCATATCAGGAAGATTCCGTACGATTTCTGCCTTGCTGGCCTGATCTTCTCGCTGCCGCTGATCACGATCGGCGCCGCCAATGCGTTCGGCTGGATGCTCGCCTATTTGCGCGGTGCAAGCTACATCGCCGAAGTCATCACCTCGATCGCCGGCAACGATCCGCATTTGATCATGCTGCTGATGGTGCTGCTGTTCACGATCGTCGGCGATTTCATCGAGCCGGTGCCGACCATCATCATCTTCATGCCGCTGGTCAACACGCTGACGGAAGCCGGCGACATCAACGCCGTGCATATGGGCGTGGTGCTGATCGCCACGCTCGCCTTCGGCCTGATCACGCCGCCTTATGGCCTGGTGCTGCTGATGGCCTCGAAATTCGTCGGCGTCAGTTTCGCAAAGGCGCTACGCGCCGCGTTGCCGATCTATCTGGTGTTCCTCGGGACGATCGCGTTTGCGATCTATTTCCCGAGCGTGGTGCTGTGGCTGCCGCGGCAGGTGCTCCCCGAGTCGGTCGGCTGCTTCAAGTCGCCGGCGGGGACTGGATACATCTGTCCCAAGTAAGCCTGCTTGAGTGAAC
This sequence comes from Bradyrhizobium sp. JR4.3, assembly GCF_040547695.1. Taxonomy (NCBI): domain Bacteria; kingdom Pseudomonadati; phylum Pseudomonadota; class Alphaproteobacteria; order Hyphomicrobiales; family Nitrobacteraceae; genus Bradyrhizobium; species Bradyrhizobium sp. JR4.3. The sequence continues at coordinate 100,309 of NZ_JBEPQF010000010.1, forward strand.
GCTACTTGCTCTTGCTGGTGAATTTCTTCACAGCGGTTCGAAACTCCTCCGTGTTCATTGCCATGATGATTTTGTGCTCCTCGGCGTCGAGCTGCTGCTTCACCGGCGTCGTGGCGGCCTGGTAGACCAGCGATTTGGTGCCGGCAATCGCGGCGATCGGGTTCTGCGCCAGCCGCTCGGCGAGAGTTCGCGTTGCCGCCTTCAGCTCGGCGGCGGGAACGACCTTCGCAACCAGGCCCCATTCATGGGCCTGCTGCGCGGTAAAATTATCCTCAGCCAGGAAAATCTGCAGCGCGCGGCGGGAGCCGACCGTGTTGACGATGCCGACCGTAGATCCGCCATCCGGCGACACCCCGATCTTGGCATAAGCCGGCGTGAATTTGGCATCCTCCGCGGCGATGCAGAGATCGGTGACGAAGGCGAGGCCCATGCCGGCGCCGGCCGCCGAGCCGTGCACGCTGGACAGCGAGATCTTCGGCATGCGCCGGATGATCTCGATGAAGGCGTGATAGTGCTTCAGGAGCTCGCCGACGACCGGTGTCACCGTGCCCGCTTCGGCGGCTGCTCCGATCGTCTGCAGATCGCCGCCGGCCGAGAAGGCGCGGCCTTCGCCCTCAATCACCAAAACCTTGATGCCATCCTCGCCCTCGATGTAAGCCGCAAGCTGTTCGAGTTTTTGTGCGATTGGGAAGTTGATCGAGTTGAACGCGGCGGGGCGGTTCAGCGTGATGGTCGCGATCGGGCCATCGATCCGCAGCAGGGCGGGATCGTCGGGCTGGGAGACGGGAGCGCTCATTGGAAAATCCCCGGCATGAGGTCGTTCGTGCGACTAAATCGCAGAAGGCGAGGGGTGACAATCCCCGCCAGCCGCCCTTGCGCAAGCCGGAACGATAGGTTCAAATGGGCCTGCCTTCGTCAGGGACGGACACGAGCGCCGGCTCCTCCTGGGCAAGCAAGCCAAAATCAGCGAGAGAGGAGACGACATGGGTGACGCTCGTGTCTTGCGGAAATGGGCTGTCCAATGACCGATGGCCCGGTGATCATTGTCGGTGCCGGCCATGGCGGCTACCAGGTCGCGGCATCCCTGCGCCAGGCGGGCTTTTCCGCTGCGATCTGCCTGATCAACGACGAGGCGCATCTGCCCTATCAGCGGCCGCCGCTGTCCAAGGCCTATATCAAGGGCGTGGCCGGGCCGGAGAGCCTGACGTTCCGGCCGGAGAAATTCTACCAGGACCAGACCATCGAGCTGGTCGCGGGCCGCGCCGTGTCGATCGACCGCGCGGGGCGCAAGGTGCTGCTCGCCTCGGGCGAAACGCTGCCCTACGGCCACCTCGTGCTGGCGACCGGCGCCCGCAACCGGCTGCTCGATCTGCCCAATGCCAACCTTCCGGACGTGAAATATCTGCGCATCCTCGACGACAGCGAGGCGCTGCGGCAGATCATGCCGTCGAAGACGCGGATCGTGGTGATCGGCGCGGGCTTTATCGGCCTCGAATTCGCGGCCACCGCGCGGATCAAGGGGCTAGAGGTCGACGTGCTCGAACTCGCCCCGCGCGTAATGGCGCGCGCGGTGACGGCGGAGGTCTCGGAGTATTTTCAGGCGCGGCATCGCGAGGCCGGCATCCGCATTCACCTCGGCGTGCAGGCAACGTCCATCGAGGCGGAGGACGGCAAGGTCACCGGCGTCTCCTTGAGTGACGGAAGGCATTTGCCGGCGGATCTCGTTGTGGTCGGCGTCGGCGTGCTGCCGAACATCGAGCTTGCGGCGGAGGCGGGGCTGCCGGTCGCGGCCGGTATCATTGTCGACGAATATCTCGCGACGGCCGATCCCGATATCTCGGCGATCGGCGATTGCGCGCTGTTCAAGAGCCCGCGCTTCGGCGGATCGCAGCGGCTGGAATCGGTGCAGAATGCCACTGATCACGCGCGCTGCCTCGCGGCGCGGCTGACTGGCGACCGGAAGGCCTATGACAGCCATCCCTGGTTCTGGAGCGACCAGGGCGAGGACAAGCTCCAGATCGCGGGCCTCACCACCGGCTACGACCGCGTCGTGCTGCGCGGCGATCCCGCCAGGAAGGCGTTCTCGGCGTTCTGCTACAAGGGCGATAGCCTGCTCGGCATCGAATCCATCAACCGCGCCGGCGACCACATGTTCGGCCGCCGCCTGTTCGGCCTGGATCGCTCGATCACCCCGGAGCAGGCCGCCGATGAAAGCTTTGACCTGAAGGGCGCGCTGGGGTGAGTCTCTTCTCCCTCGCCCCGCTTGCGGGGAGAGGGTCGGGGTGAGGGGGACTCTCCACGGGGACGGCGACAGTTGGACTCGCGGAGACTCCCCCTCACCCGGATTGCTTTGCAATCCGACCTCTCCCCGCAAGCGGGGCGAGGTGAAGAAAGCGCGCGGCCTACATCACCGCGCCGACTTCCGCGGCCGTCGGCATCGACGGCCCGGCGCCCATGCGCTGCACGGAGATCGAGGCGGCGGCATTGGCGAAGGCGAGTGCCGCGCGCAAGTCGACGCCGTCGGCGAGTTGCGCCGCGAGCGCTCCCACAAAACAATCGCCTGCGCCTGTGGTGTCGATCGCCTTCACCACGCGGCCTTGCACCGAAATCTCCTCGCGTCCCGCGAGCGCCAGCACGCCGCGCTTGCCGAGGGTCACGCAGATGGTCTGATCCTCCCGCGCCTGAAGTTTTCGCGCGACGTCGAGGATCCGCGCGGCCTCGTCACTGTCGAACAACTCCACGCCGGCGAGGAGGCCGAGCTCGGTCTCGTTCAGCACGAGAATGTCGATGAGCGCGAGCAATTCGCTCGACATGGTTTGTGCCGGAGCTGGATTGAGCAGCGTCGTAGCGCCGGCGTCGCGAGCCCGCCGGAAGAACGCGGCGATCGTCGGCAGCGGGATCTCGAATTGGCTGACCGCGACATCGCCCTTCGCCAGCGGGACGGCCGCGACGTCATCGACACTGACGAGCGCATTGCTGCCGGGAATGACGACGATGGTGTTGTCGGCCTCCGCCACCGTGATGATGGCGGTGCCGGTGTGCGCCTCGGTGGTCTCATCGACAAAATCGAGATCGATGCCTTGCGCACCCAGGAACGTCCTCAGCTCACCGCCGAATGAATCCTTGCCGAGCCGCCCGATCAACGTGGTCCGCGCGCCAAGCCGCGATGCCGCGACCGCCTGGTTGGCGCCCTTGCCACCCGGAAAATACAGCACCTGCTTGCCGGCGACGGTCTCGCCGACCTTCGGATGGCGATCGGCTGTCGCCACCACATCCATGTTGATGCTGCCGGCGACGAAGACGCGCCCCATAAGAAACCTCAGATGAGAGACCTCGGCGAACGCTAGACCCTGACCTCGAACTCGTGCCTGACCTTGGCGATGTCGACAAGCGTCGGTAGGCCGGCTTCGTTGCCAAGGCGTTGGATCTTGAAGGTCGAGGCGGCGCGGGCAAAATCAAAATGCTCGCGCCAGCTTTTGCCGGGATGGGCGAGATAGGAATAGACATAGGCGCCGTGAAAGACGTCGCCGGCGCCGTTGGTGTCGATCACGCGCTCGCGCGGAATCGGCATCGCCGGCATCACCTGCACCGTTCCAGTCTCGTCGTACCAGAGCAGGCCCTTCTCGCCCATGGTGATGCCGCCGATCTTGCAGCCGCGGCTCTTGAGATAGTCCAGCATCTTCTCCGGCGTCAGGTCCATCTGCTCGCACAGGCGCTCGGCGACGATCGCGACGTCGATGAATTCCAATAGCTCATGCGTGTTGGTGCGAAGGCCGCCACCGTCGAGCGAGGTCAGAATGCCGGCCTCGCGGCAGACTTTTGCGTAGTGGATCGCGGCATCGGGCTGATGGCCGTCGACATGCAGCGCGCGGCAGCCGCCGAGATTGAGCATCGGGAACGGATGGATGTGGTCGTCGTCGCGGCAGCGGACGATGGCGCGCTTGCCGTCCTTTGGCATGATGAAGGACAGCGAGGACTGGTTGACCTTCCGCCCATGCAGCGAGATCGCGTATTTCGCGCACATGTCCATGAACATGCGGCCGAGCCAGTCATTGGCCGCGGTCGCGATCAGATCGGGCACGATGCCGAGCTTGGCGCAGCAGAACGCCGCGGTCACCGCATTGCCGCCGAAGGAAACCGCGTAGTCGGAGGCCACGTGCTTCTCGTCGCCGGTCGGCATGTGGTCGGTGATGAAGACGACGTCGATATAGGTCTGTCCGATGAAGAGAGCCTGCATTGCTTGTCCGTGATGCGCTTTGTGGTCCCGGCCGGCGCGCTTACTGTAACACCGGTTCCGCCGCGGGACCGCTGAAATTATTCGCAAAACCGCCGCCCGGAGTGCTTGAGGTCGGCATGCGGCCGGAATACGACCATCACCGGACAATGCCAAGCCCGGACAAACGCCGTCTCTCGGTCCACGGTTCCGGGCCGTTCAACAGGGGGTAGCATGATCACCGGCCTCGATCACGTCGTCGCACTGGTCAGGGATATCGGTGCGGCCAGGGCGGCCTATCAGACGCTGCTCGGGCGCGCGCCGGCCTGGCAGAATTCGGGCGAGGGCGCAGATCGGGTGCTGTTCACTCTCGCCAACATGACGATCGAATTGATGGCGCCGAACGGCTTCAGCGTGACCGCCGACCGCATGCGCGCGTTGCTCGGCGACCAGGAAGGCGTGCTCGCCAGCCTGTGCTTTCGTGTCGCGGACATGAGCAAAATGCACCGGCGGCTGGAGCGGGTGGCGCTCAAGCCGGATCCGGTTGCCGAGGTCGAAAGCAGCGACGCGGAGAGCGGCGCGGTCCTGCACTGGAAGCGGACGCGCGCCGCCACGGAGCTCACGCGCGGCGTGCGCATGTTTTTCCTCGAACTGGCTGATGAGCGTCCGCTTTCGCCGGCGACCGATATCGGGCCGATCGATGCACTCGACCACGTCGTGATCACCACGGAGGACTCCGATCGTGCCGCCGCGCTGTATGGCGCGCGGCTCGGGCTCGATCTGGCGCTCGACCGCTCCCACCAGGATTGGGGCCAGCTGATGTTCTTCCGCTGCGGCGATCTCGTCGTCGAGCTGGTGCGCCGCCCTGTTGCGGGCGGCGATCCCCTGCATGACCGCCTCTGGGGCCTGAGCTGGCGGGTGACCGACATCGACGCCACGCGCGCCCGCCTGATCGCCGCCGGCCTCGACGTCAGCGAAGTGCGCAACGGCCGCAAGCCGGGCACGCGGGTGATGACGGTCAGGACCGGCACCTGCGGCATCCAGACGGTCCTGCTGGAGCGCTCGCCGAAGCCGGTGGATTGATCTCCGCTCTCTTCGTGTCCCGGACGCGCTGCAGCGCGCAGCGCTGCTGCGCAGAGCCGGGACCCAGAAGGCGGCGACCTCTCATTGATATGGGCCCCGGCTCTGCAGCGCACCGCTGAAGAAGCGCTGCGCTGCGTCCGGGGCACGAGATCGTTCTCAAACCGCCGCGCGCGTGTTACATGCGTCTTGAAGCATCCAGCGAGCACCCGGTTTGGCGAAAGCAGCGGCAAAGCGAACTCTGAAATGGCAGCGCGATCCCGAGGGGATGCGGCTGCGCATTCTCGAAGCCGCCAAGCAGGAATTCTCGGCGCACGGGCTCGCCGGTGCGCGCGTCGACCGCATCGCGGCCAACGCCGGCGCCAACAAGCGGATGCTGTATTATCACGTCGGCAACAAGGACGAGCTCTATCTCGCGGTGCTCGAAGGCGCCTACGACAAGATCCGCAGCGAGGAGCGCGGGCTCGATCTCGAGCATCTCGATCCGCCCGAGGCGATCCGCCGCCTGATCGAGTTCACCTGGAATTATTTCCTGCGCAATCCTGAATTCCTGTCGCTGCTCCAGACCGAAAATCTCGCCCGTGCAAAGCACCTGAAGCGCTCGACCAAGGTCAAGTCGATGCACTCGCCCTTCGTCGAAATGATCGGCACCGTGGTGCGGCGCGGTGTGTCCGGCGGCGACTTCAAGGTCGCGGTCGATCCTGTCCAGCTCTACATCTCGATCGCGGGGCTGTGCTTCTTCTATCTCTCGAACTCGGCGACGCTCAGCGTGATCTTCGGTCGCGATCTGCTGGCCAAGGACGCCAAGGACGAGCGGCTAGACCACATGGTCGGCCTCGTGCTGGCAGCGCTGACCGGACAGTCGGCCGCACTGTTAGCTATGACCAAGACGCCGAAATCGCGCGCCGCTGTGGTGCAGACGGTTTAGCGCGACTTCGTCGTATCGCTGCTTGCGATAATGGAAATTGTGGAGTCGGACTGCACCCCCAACGTCGTCCTGGCGAAGGCCAGGACCCATACCGCGTGATCCATCGATCGCGCGTGGTGCCAATCCCGAACGACCAGCCTTCGCCAAACTTCACCCTGTGGTTATGGGTCCTGGCCTTCGCCAGGACGACACCGAATGTTTGGAGGGACGGCACGTTCCGCCGCGATCCCCCGCCCAAACCTTGCGGAACCCCCGCCCAAAACGTCGCAGGAAAACCGCTGGACAGTATTTACCCAACAGGTTAATTTCTCGCCCAACGAACAAGACGACCGGGAGTGAGACGTGGCTGAGCTGAAGCCGCAGAGTGCGGTGTCCAAGATGCTGAATGCGGCCTGGATCCGGCCGTTTTTGTTCCTGGTGTTCATCGTCGTGGCCTGGGATCTCGCGATCCGGCTGTTCAAGATTCCCGCCTATCAGATCCCGTCGCCGGGCGATGTCATTGCGGTGCTGCGCACCGATTGGCCGGAACTGCTGCGCCAGTCCTGGCCGACGACTTATGCGACCGTCTGCGGCTTCGCGCTCTCGGCGCTGTTCGGTATCCCCATCGCGATGCTGATCGCGGGATCCAAGACCGTGGAGAGCTACGTCTATCCCCTGCTGGTGTTTTCTCAGTCCGTGCCGAAGATCGCGATCGCGCCGCTGTTCGTGGTGTGGTTCGGCTTCGGCATCATTCCCAAAGTCATTTCCGCGTTCCTGCTCGGCTTCTTCCCCGTGGTGGTCTCCGCCGTGCAGGGCTTCAAATCGGTCGATCCAGATATGGTCGATCTCGCCCGCGCCATGCAGGGCAGCCGCTTCCAGGTGTTTTGCGCGGTGAACCTGCCGCATGCGCTACCGGCGATCTTCTCCGGCCTCAAAGTGTCGGTGACGCTGGCCGTGGTCGGCGCCGTCGTCGGCGAGTTCGTCGGCTCCAATTCCGGCATCGGCTATGTGATGCAGCGCTCGATCGGCACCTTCGACCTGCCGACGATGTTCGCAGCGCTCGTGATCCTCGCGCTGCTCGGCGTCATCCTGTTCTGGATCGTGGACCGGATCGAGAAGCTGGTCATTCCCTGGCATGTCAGCCAGCGCGAGGACGTGATTTTCGCCTCTTGACGACAACCAAAGCAACGAACGGCCGCCAACGGCCGACGCAAACAACGACAAGGGAGAGTGACGATGAAGCGATGGATAGGAGCTGTCTCGGCGGCGCTGATGGTGTTCGCGGCCATGCCGGCGCAAGCGGCCGACAAGGTCGTGCTGATGCTGAACTGGTACGTCTATGGCGAGCACGCACCGTTCTATTACGGCAAGGCCAAGGGCATCTACGCCGCCGAAGGCATCGACCTCGAGATCCAGGAAGGCCGCGGCTCGGCCGCGACCACGCAGGCGGTGGCCGCCAAGACCGCCGATTTCGGCTATGTCGACGTGCCCACCATGATGCGCGCCGCGATCAAGGGTGCGCCAGTGGTTGCGACCGGCGTGCTGCTCCAGACCAGCCCGATGTCCGCGATGGGCTTCGTCGACAAGAACATCAGGAAGCCCGAGGATATCAAGGGCAAGACGGTCGCGATCACGCCGGCCGATTCCATGACCCAGATCTGGCCGCTGTTCCTGAAGAAGACCGGCCTCAAGGAAAGCGACTTCCAGACGGTGGCGGGCGATGGCCAGACCAAGCTCAACGCCGTCATCAACGGCCAGGCCGATCTCTTGCTCGGCTACGTCATGGACCAGTCGATGAAGATCAAGGACGCCACCGGCAAGGACGTCTATCCGATCAAGTTCGCCGACTACGGCATCAACATGGTCTCGTCGGGCATCATCGCCAACACTGATTATGTGAAGGCCAATGCCGACCTCGTCCGCCGCTTCATGTCGGCGACGACCAAGGCGGTCGAAGCCGCCGAGAAGGAGCCGAAGGCCGCGGCGCAATCGATCCTCGATGCCAACCCCAAGGGCGGCAAGATCGACACGCTGACGCAGGGCTTTGAGCTGACCATTCCGCTGTACCGGACGCCTGAGACCAAGAGCAAGCGCCCGTTCCAGGTCGCCGACCAGAACATGACGGATTCGGTCAATCTGATGGTCGAATATGGCGGGCTCGATGCCAAGGCCAAGGAGAACCCGAAGGCGTTCTACACCAACGACTATCTGCCGAAGAGCGGTTCGTGAAACCTGCGACGAACATGAGTGAAACCCTGCAACCGGCCGCGCATCTGAGACTGGTGAGCGACCGGGCTGCCGGCGATGCGTCGGGCATCAAGCTTTCAGGCGTGTCGAAGACCTACCGGACGCGCGACGGCGATGTGCCGTCGTTGCGGCCGCTCGACTTCCATATCAATGACGGCGAGTTCTTCGTCGTGGTCGGCCCATCCGGCTGCGGCAAGTCCACGCTGCTCAAGCTGATCTCGGGACTGCTGCCGCCGACCACGGGCGAGATCCTGGTCGAGGGCGAGAAGGTGACGGCGCCGCACGGCAATGTCGGCATCGTGTTCCAGAACGCGCTGCTGCTGCCGTGGCGCAACATCCTGTCCAACGTCATGCTGCCGATCGACATGAAGCGGCTGCCGCGCCAGACATATCTCGACCGCGCCAAGGCGCTGTTGAAGCTGGTTGGGCTCGAAGGCTTCGAGAAGAAGCTGCCCTGGCAGCTCTCCGGCGGCATGCAGCAGCGCGCCTCGATCTGCCGCGCCCTGGTGCATGATCCCAGGATCATGCTGATGGACGAGCCGTTCGGCGCGCTCGATGCGCTGACGCGCGAGCGCATGAATGTCGAGCTGATGCGGATCCAGCGCGAGACCAGGAAGACGGTGCTGTTGATCACGCACTCGATCCCCGAGGCCGTGTTCCTCGCCGATCGCGTGCTGGTGATGACCGAGCGGCCCGGCGCGATCGCCGCGATCTACGACGTGCCGCTGCCGCGGCCCCGTTCGCTGGACGTGATGGCCGATCCTGTTTTCACCGAACTGGTGCAGCGGATCCGCAAGCATTTCTTCTCGCAAGGGACGTTGGATTAGGACGGATGGGATTTCCCGTGGCCTCTGCTGCGCGAACGGTGCGCTCCCTCCCCCGCCTGCGGGGGAGGGCTGGGGAGAGGGTGTCTCAACAACGGGACACTCCCCCAGAGGAGAAAGCCCTCACCCGGCACTTCGTGCCGACCTCTCCCGCAAGCGGGAGAGGCGAGTCGCCCGCGGCTGTACCGCTCGCACCAAATTCACCTCATTTCGTTGCGACACCATGTCACCACGCCTGAAGCTGCGAGACATCGCCTTCTTCGAACGTCCCGTGCAGTTCGCGCGGCCGTTCCGCTTTGGCGCGATCACGATCAACGCGACTCCGCAGCTGTTCGTGCGGGTCGGGATCGAGGTCGAGGGCAGGGGAAGTGCTGTCGGTGCGAGTGCCGAGCTGCTGGTGCCAAAATGGTTCGACAAGCGGCCGGAGCTTTCGCCGGCCCAGACCGTCGATGACTTGCGCCGCTCGCTGGAGATCGCGCGGGGGCTTTATCTCGCGCGAACCGGATTTTTGACGGCATTCGATCTGCATGCATCGTGCATCGGTGCCCAGGTCGCGACCTGTGCGAAAAAGAACATTCCGGCGCTTGCCGCGGCTTGCGGACCCGCCGAAATCGACAAAGCGATCCTCGATGCGCTGCTCCGCGCTGCCGAGACCAATTTCTTCGACGGCATGGCCGGCAATGTCGCCGGCATCGACGCGCGGCTTTCGCCCGACCTGAAGGAAACGGATATCACGGCCTTTCTATCCGGCCGGAAGCCGCTGGCGCGCGTTGCCATCAGGCATACCGTCGGTCTCGACGACACCGTTGAAGGCGAGGGCGGAGTTGCAGATCCCCACGAGAACTCCGGTGCAAGATACTTCAAGCTGAAGCTGTCGGGGGACCCCGTCGCCGACGCGGCGCGGCTGACGCGCATTGGCAAGGAGCTCGATGCGCTGGAGCGTGACTACAAAGTTACGCTCGATGCCAACGAGCAATATGCCGATCTCGCGGCGTTGCATGCGCTGATCGACCGGCTCGACCATGATCCTGCGCTGCGATCGATTTTATCCAGGCTGCTCTATCTCGAGCAGCCGATGCCGCGCGATGTCACGAGGCAGTCGCCGCTCGGCTCGCTCGCGGCGCGCGGCTTCATCATCGATGAAGCCGACGATTCCTACGGCGCGTTTCCTGCGGCGCGGGCGCTTGGCTATCACGGCATCTCCTCGAAGTCCTGCAAAGGGCTTTACAAATCCATCGTCAACGCGACGCGCGCGGCGAAATGGAGCGCGGCCGGCGAAAGATTCTTCGTGACCGGCGAGGACCTCACCTGCCAGGCGGGCCTCGCCGTGCAGCAGGACCTCGCGCTCGGCGCCTTCATCGGCATCACCCATGCCGAACGTAACGGCCATCATTACGTCGATGGCTTCGGTGATACGCCCGCCGCGGAGGCCCAGGCTTTCGCCGTCGCGCATCCCGATCTCTACGCGGATGCCGGGCAGGGCATCCGCCTCTCCATTCACAACGGCGATCTCCTCACGGGATCGCTCAATGCAACGGGCTTTGCGACGTCGGTTCATCCGGACTGGTCGGCGCTACGCCCGCTCGAACAGCCAAAATCTCTGCAGGAGCAATCGGCATGACCACACAACGCCTCGGCCTCATCATGAACGGCGTCACCGGCCGCATGGGACTCAACCAGCATCTGATCCGCTCGATCGTCGCGATCCGCGAGCAGGGCGGCGTCCGCTTGAAGAACGGCGACCGCGTGATGCCCGACCCGATCCTGGTCGGCCGCAGCGCCGAGAAGGTCGAGGGGCTCGCCAAGCGCTACAACATCGCGCGCTGGACCACCGATCTCGACGCCGCCCTCGCCGACAAGAATGACACCATGTTCTTCGATGCCGCGACCACACAGGCGCGGCCGGGGCTTCTGACCCAGGCCATCAATGCCGGCAAGCACGTCTATTGCGAGAAGCCGATCGCGACCAATTTCGAGGAGGCGCTCGAGGTCGTCAAGCTCGCCAATTCCAAGGGCGTCAAGCACGGTACGGTGCAGGACAAGCTGTTCCTGCCCGGCCTGAAGAAGATCGCCTTCCTGCGCGACTCCGGCTTCTTCGGCCGCATCCTCTCGGTGCGCGGCGAGTTCGGCTATTGGGTGTTCGAAGGCGGCTGGCAGGAGGCGCAGCGGCCGTCATGGAATTACCGCGACGAGGACGGCGGCGGCATCATCCTCGACATGGTCTGTCACTGGCGCTACGTGCTCGACAATCTCTTTGGCGAAGTCGAGAGCGTGAGCTGCATCGGCAACACCGACATCCCCGAGCGTTTCGACGAGCAGGGCAAGAAGTACAAGGCGACCGCCGACGACTCCGCTTATGCCACGTTCCAGCTCAAGGGCGGCGCCATCGCCCACATCAACATGTCCTGGGTGACGCGCGTCTATCGCGATGATCTCGTCACCTTCCAGGTCGACGGCACGCTCGGCTCGGCCGTCGCCGGCCTTTCCGACTGCATGATCCAGGCGCGGCAGGCGACGCCCCGACCGGTGTGGAATCCCGACGAGAAGCGGCTGCACGATTTCTACAGCGACTGGCAGAAGCTGCCTGACAACGTCACCTACGACAACGGCTTCAAAGAGCAGTGGGAAATGTTCATCCGCCATGTCTACGAGGATGCGCCCTACAAGTTCACGCTGCTCGAAGGCGTCAAGGGCGTGCAGCTCGCCGAATGCGCGCTGAAGAGCTGGAAGGAGCGGCGATGGATCGACGTCGCCCCGATCAAGGTCTGAGGTCTATCGGATAATCATCGATGTTGTTGAGCCGTCATTGCGAGCGAAGCGAAGCAATCCAGGAACCCTCCGCGGACACAGTCTGGATTGCTTCGTCGCTTCGCTCCTCGCAATGACGGGGAGAGGTCTGAAATCATGAACAAGCCCGTCCAGCCGATGTTGTCGTTGTCGCTCAAACTGCCGAAGGTCGATCGCTCGATCGAGACTTACCGGCTCGCGGCCTCGCGAACGTTTCCCGCAAAGCTCGAGGGTCCGCTCAACCGCATCGCGTTCTCGGCCGTGCATACCGTGACCGATCCCTTCGCCGACAACGACCCATGGCTCTCCGCTGCCGTCGACTGGGACAAGACCATCGCCTTTCGCGAGCACATCTGGGATCTCGGTCTCGGCGTGGCGGAAGCCATGGATACCGCGCAGCGCGGCATGGGGCTGGACTGGCCGACCTCGCTGGAGCTGATCACGCGCTCGGTGTCCGCCGCCAAGCGCCGCAACGCGCTGGTGTTTTCCGGAGCGGGCACGGACCATCTCGCGGTCGAGGACGCCAAGAATCTCGACGACGTGATCCGCGCCTATGAGGAGCAGATATCGGCCGTCGAGAAGGTCGGCGGCCGCATCATTTTGATGGCATCGCGCGCCCTGGCGAAACTTGGTCGCAACGCCGACGACTACGCCAAGGTCTATGATCGTGTGCTGTCGCAGGTCCGCGAGCCCGTGATCATCCACTGGCTCGGCGACATGTTCGATCCGGCGCTGACGGGATATTGGGGCACCAACGATCTCGACAAGGCGATGGATATTGCGGTCGCCATCATCAACGGCAACGCCGCCAAGGTCGATGGTGTCAAGGTTTCGCTGCTCGACAAGCAGCGCGAGATCGACATGCGCCGTCGTCTCGACAAGCGCATCAAGATGTACACCGGCGACGATTTCAATTATGCGGAGCTGATCGCCGGAGACGGGCAGGGCTTCTCGCACGCGCTGCTCGGCATTTTTGATGCGATCGCGCCGGCGGCGTCTTACGCCTTGTCGCGGCTGGCTGCTGGTGATGAGGCAGGCTTCCACGACGTGCTGGGTCCGACCGTGCCGCTGTCGCGGCACATCTTCAGGGCGCCGACCCGGTTCTACAAGACCGGTGTCGTCTTCATGGCCTATCTCAACGGCCACCAGGACCACTTCACCATGGTGGGCGGGCAGGAGAGCACGCGCTCGACGCTGCATCTGGCCGAGCTGTTCCGGCTGGCCGACAAGGCCGGGCTGCTCGCCGATCCGGAGTTGGCAACGCGGCGGATGAAGGCGGTGCTCTCAACGCGCGGAATCGAATCCTGATGCGTGATTTTTCGTCTGACCATCGCTGGCTGTCGCTCAACACGGCGACGATCCGCAAACAGGGTGACCTCGTCGAGATTATCGATGCCTGTGCCAAGAACGGCATCCGCGCCATCGACCCCTGGCGCGACCAGGTCGCTTCCGTCGGCCTCGATCGTGCCGCGCGAGCGGTGCGCGAGGCCGGCCTCGAGCTATCAGGGTATTGCCGTGGTGGCATGTTCACGTCGGACGCATCGCGCCGGGGCGTGGTGCGCGACGACAACCGGCGCTGCGTCGACGAAGCCAAGGCGCTGGGAGCCCCCTGCATCGTTCTCGTCGTTGGTGGCCTGCCGCAATATTCGCGGCCGGGCAGCGGGGCATCGAAGGACATCGCCGGCGCGCGGACGCAGGTCGAGGATGCCTTGGCCGAGATGCTCGACTATGCGAGGCAGGCAAGACTTCCGCTGGCAATCGAACCGCTGCATCCGGCCTATGCGGCCGATCGCGCCTGCGTCAATACGACGAAGCAGGCGCTCGACATCTGCGACCGGCTCGATCCTAGTCGCAGCGGCATGCTCGGCGTCGCACTCGACGTCTATCACATCTGGTGGGATCCGGAGCTGATGGGCCAGATCGCGCGCGCGGGCCGGGATCGCCTGCTTGCCTTCCATGTCTGCGACTGGCTGGTGCCGACCAGGGACATTCTCAACGACCGCGGGATGATGGGCGACGGCGTGATCGACATCAAATCGGTGCGCGAAGCGGTCGAAGCGCAGGGCTTTTCCGGCTATTCGGAGATCGAAATCTTCTCCAACGACTGGTGGAGTAAATCCATCGATGAGGTGCTGCAAACCTGCATCGCGCGGCACAAGACGGTGGTTTAGCTTTAACGAACGCTGGTCTCACGGGCTTGCTACCTGCTGCAGCCTGTTGAAGCGCGCCTTCTGCTCGGTGCTCCGCACAAACTCCTGCAGAGCAGCGAACTAGTTGGGAGTAGTACCAACGAGAGGTGGACAGCCTTCAGCTTTCAGGCAGAATATCACCACCCCGATGCCGCAGCCGCGCCACAGTCTGCGCCAGATCGGATGAGGTAATTGGTGGCATCAACGATCGGCAGGCACGGCGGATGTACCCTGCCTGACGATCTTGAATGGCCCCGACGTGCAATCGTCGGGGCCATTGTGCGTGGCAAGGCTGGCCACTTTTGCCAAAGGCCTCGGCGTGGTCGGACGCGGCTGATTTTATTGCGGTTGTAAGGAAAGACCGCACGAACGCGGTCTTGCAGTCCAATGGGCCGGGACCAAATAGTTTTGGGATCAAAATTTTTGTCCGGTCCGGTCTGGTCACGAGCTAACCACATCCAGGAAGGGCCGCTCACTATTAAAATTTCAGTCCTAAATAATTTCAGTCCTAAATGGAACGCGCCGGCGACCTATCGTCCGATGCGCGCTTTGCTGATGTGTGCCTAGAGCGCAGACCGAAGGGCTGTCATTCTTCGCAGCCCTTGTTGCTGCCCCGCATCGTTCGCCTTGCTATTCGGTGAAAAGTCAAACGATTGCGCTATCATCGATGACCGTCAAACACCGGGATGTCACTCGTCAATTCAATCTGCGAAGCTGTGACAACCCAAATGCGCTTGTAAGCAAACAAGCGTGAAGGGAGGGTTCGCAATGGAGAAGGTGCGACGCTTGCGTGCGATAAGTTCGCTGTGCCGGCAACAGGCCGCGTACAACAGCATAAATGGAAGCTGCTCGCAGAAGCAGAATACTGGGATCACCTGGCCCATCTTGAGCTGTCTTCCTACTTCCAACAATGCAACGCCATTAGCTCGAATGAGATAGAGCGGCCTCGATCAATCACAAACACGAATGACGCTGGACCGAAGGCGATTTCGGCCACGTGAGGACGGAGCAAGGCTGTCGTTTGCATTCCGCCACCGCACGTCTCACAGAGAGAAGTGGCCTGGACACGCATGTTCTCGTCGAGCTGTGAAGCAGGGCAGGGCGATTGCGGTCACACCACGTCGTTCGGCTGCTGCGCAAATGGCCACGAGAGAATGCCGAGAGAACGCGACCTCGTCCTCACGGGCTTGCGACCTGTTCCAGCGCGTTGAAGCGTGCCTTCTGCTCGCTGCTCAGCGTGGCATAGAACTCCTCAAGAGTCGGTTCGACCAGCTTGGCGGCCGTCAGCATGGCTTCGAGCCGGTGCTGCATCGCTTCCAGCCGTCCGACCGGCGTCAGCGGTACATCGTTCGGGCAGGCCGCCTGCAGGTGATCGACGCCCTTGGCCGTCGCTTCGCTGAGGCGGTCGAGCGCTTCCTTCTGCTTGCCTGCGGGGTGCAGCACTGCCTCGATCCTTTGGATCGGTAACTGGGTCAAGCCGGACTTCGGATCGCCGCAGCCGTCGGCAGTGGTTTGGGCACTGGCTTGCTGCGGCAGGGAGCGCTCGCCGACATTGGGGCCGAGCGCGTTGAAGCGCGCCTGCTGCTCGTCACTGAGTGAGTTGTAAAAATTCTCCAGTGCCGGCCGCACGATCTTGACGGCTTCCAGCGTCGCGCTGATGCGGTTCATCATTGCGCGCAGGCGGCCGGGTGGAGTCAGTGCATACGTCTCTGCGCAGGAATCCTTGAACACACCGGCAGCGTTGGCCGCCGCGGTCTTCAGCTCGTCGAGCAGCGTGCGTTGCTCCGGTGTCGGCCGTACCGCCCGCGCGATATCGGCAAGCGGCCAGGCGGTGACGCCCTTGTCCGGTGTGCCGCACAATTGCCGCAGCGTCTGGGGGCTCACGCTGGCGCCTCGAGGAGCGCGGGAGCCTCCGCCGGCTTGCGGATAGTCATACGGGTTGGTGCTGGCATAGGCGGAATAGGGGCTGTCACCACCCCAGAACACGGTGTCGACGAAGTCGTCATACGCGTACGCCCAATAGCCGGGCTCGTAGGCATAGGACCAGAAGGTGTAGTCAAAAATGTCGGAATAGGCGTAGGGCCAGAACACCGGCCCAAGCCATGCCACGAAGGCCGCGGGATGGCGGTGGCGCCAGGCCTGCCGGGGCGCCCAGCCGCTCTGGCGGGTGATGAGAGCCGCCTGGGTTTGCGAAGTGGCCTGCTCGCGGAAACGCTCGGCAAATCGCCCGCGCCCGGCGGCTGGCCCTGCGGCAGCCGCTGCAGCAGTTGCCGCGGGAGCCTGTCCCAGCCGCTGCTGGCGCGCCAGATCGGTTTGCTGCACACGCTGCTCACGCTGGAGCAAGCGGTTTTGCGTCTGGAGCATTCGTTGTTGCTGGCGTTGCGCCCGCGCACCTTCAGGCTTTTGCGACTGCAATTGCTGCACGCGCTGCTGCAGCCGATCGATTCGGGTCTGGCGCTCCGCGGTCTGGCGCGACAGCACCTCGCGCTGCCGCTGCTGCACCACCTGCTGGCGCTGCTGGATCTGCAGGTGATGCTGTTGCGCGCGTTGATCGATCTGCTCCCGTCGCGACAGCCGCTCGCGCGCGGCTGGCGGTCCGCTGGGGCGCAAGGGGGCGGCGATGTGCGGCGTCGGCCGCGGCCCCATGGCCGGACGTTGCGGTGCAGGCGGCGCCCGATGGAATTCAGGTCGCGGCGCCGCCACGTGCGGGGCAGTCCGCGGCGGTGCAGCGAAGTGGGGGGCCGGACGCTGGGGCGGTGAGGCGAGGTGCGGCGCCATGGCCGGTCGCTGCGGCATGGAAGGTGGATGGAATGCGGGGGCGGCGGGTCGCACCATGGCCGGCGGCGCCGGCGGACGGGCCATGGCAGGCGGTGCGGCTGGCCGAACTGCCGGCGCTGCGGCCGGCCCGGGTGGTCCACCCCTTCCGTGTCCCTGAGCGGACGCGCTGACGCTCGCCGCCAGCATCGAGGCACCAACCAAAAAGGCCGTCAGGCAAACGCCATGCGGAAGCATGCTCGTCGCTCCCAGCTCGATATCGCCCACAATTCTCAACGCACAGGTGGCGGAATCGTTCGTCGTTGGTCGCAGCCGGCAATTGCGATCTTCCGATGCAGGCAGGCTCTAGGAGAAATCCTGCGTCAGGATCGTCGCGAACTGCTCCAGTGCCCCGTCGACCTGAGCGCTGGTGATCACCAGCGGCGGGGCGATGCGGATGGTGTGCTCATGGGTGTCCTTGGCGAGGATGCCCTTGCCCTGGAGCGCCTCGCAGTAGCGGCGCGCGCGGCCGGCTTCGGGATGCAGCTCGACCGCCAGCATCAGGCCGCGGCCGCGCACGTCGCGGATCGTGTTGGCGCGGATGGCTTTCAAGCCTTCGAGAAAGCGCGCGCCTTGCGTGGCTGCGTTCTCGATCATGCCTTCTTCCACCAGCACGCGCAGTGCCGCGCGCGCGACCGCGCAGGCGAGCGGGTTGCCGCCGAAGGTTGAGCCGTGTTGCCCGGGTCGCAAAGTCCCGAGCACGTCGTTGTTCGAGAGCACAGCCGACACCGGATAGAAGCCGCCGGACAAGGCCTTGCCGAGCAGCGTCACGTCAGCCTCGATGCCTTCGTGCTGTTCGGCAAGCAGCTTGCCGGTGCGGCCGAGCCCGGTCTGGATCTCGTCGAGCACCAGCATGACGTTGTTGGCCGTGCAGAGCTTGCGCACCCCCGTGAAATAGCCGGGTGGAGGAATGATGACACCGGCTTCGCCCTGGATCGGCTCGACCAGAAAGGCGGCGGTGTTTTGCGTGATCGCTTCTTCCAGCGCCGCGGCGTCGCCGAACGGGATAATCTTGAAGCCCGGCGCGAACGGCCCAAAATGGGCGCGGGTCTCGGGCTCGGTTGAAAAACCGACGATGCCCAGCGTGCGCCCGTGGAAATTGTTGGTGCAGACGATGATCTCGGCCTGGCCGTCCGGCACGCCTTTCACCTCGTAGCCCCATTTCCGCACCGACTTGATCGCGCTTTCGACCGCCTCGGCGCCGCTGTTCATCGGCAGCACCTTGTGCGAGCCGGTCAACGCCGCGATCTCTTCGTAGAACGGGGCGAGCTGGTCGTTGTGAAAGGCGCGCGAGGTCAATGTAAGCCGGCTCGCCTGTTCGACCATCGCGGCCAGGATTTTCGGGTGGCAGTGGCCCTGGTTGAGAGCCGAATAAGCCGAGAGGCAATCGAGATAACGGTTGCCCTCGGTATCCCACACCCAGACACCTTCGCCGCGCGACAGGACGACCCCGATCGGCTCGTAGTTGCGAGCGCCAAAGCGTGCTTCGGTTGCGAGGAAATCGATGACCGAGGAGCTCATCTTCGTCACTCCATTGCTGCTTCGGCATTGGCCGTTGGCGAGGCGCGCGCTCCCGTCGATTTGCCTCCCCTTGTCAAATGGTTATGCGGATCCATAAGGCAATCTTCCGCCGACAGCCCTCTACTGTGCATGGGGTTGTTTTCGATATCTTTGTTTCCGGCCTCAGTCGATCGCGCACGGCACGCTCAAAAAGCCGCGGAACCGCACCCGTCCACCCCTGACCGGCTGTCCGCTCACGGCATAGTTCGGGAAGCGCGCCAAGAAGCGTGAGACCGCGATGGCGCCTTCCAGCCGCGCCAGCGCCATGCCGGCGCATTGATGCGCACCGGTGGCGAAGGCGAGATGCCGGTTCGGAGTGCGCGCGATGTCGAATCTCTCGGGGTCGGGAAACTGCGCCGGATCGCGGTTGGCAGCTCCGATGCACAGCGTGATCGACGTGCCGGCATCGAGCATGACGCCGCCGAGCTCGACCCGCTCCGTGGTCATGCGGTTGCCGAGCTGGTTCGAGCTCTCGTAGCGCAGCGTCTCTTCGACCGCAGTTTTGATGAGGTCGGGGTGGTCGATCAGCCGCCGCTTCTGATCCGGATTGCGGTCGAGCGCCACGAGGCCGTTGCCGATCAAATTGGTGGTGGTCTCGTGGCCGGCATTGAGCAGGAAGATGCAGTTGTGCAGCAGCTCCTTCTCGGTCAGCCGCTCGCCGTTGTCTTCACCCTGTATCAGGCGCGTCAGCACGTCGCGCTCGGGATTGCCGGGCCTTTCGCGCCGGCGCGCGACCAGCGTTCGGAGGTAGCCGAGGAAATCCGTCACCGCGTTGTTGCCGCGGGCAGCGACTTTAGGTGACACCACTGGTTCGAGGGCACCGAGGATTGCCAGCGACCAGTCGCGCAGCGGCGCGCGCTCGTCATGGGGCACGTCGAGCAGATTGCCGATCACCTCGATGGGGATCGAGGCGGCGAAGTCCTCGATCAGCTCGCAGCTGCCCTTGGTGGCGATGGCATCGAGCAGACCGTCGACCAGCTTGATGATATCAGGCTCCATCCCGGCGATTGCGCGCGGCGACAGCGCGCCCATGATCAGGCGCCGCACGCGGGTATGCGCCGGCGGATCGTTGAAGACGAGGCTCGTGGTGTGATGCTCGTAGAGCGGGGTGTCGCCGTATTTCGGCGCAAACTCGCGCTTCTTGTCCGAGTTGAACGATTTTGTGTTCTTGTAGGTCGTGACGAGATCGTCATAGCGGGTCAGGAACACGGTGCCGTTGCGCAGGCGCTTGACCGGCTCGTTCTCCCGCAGTGCACGATAGGTCGGGTAGGGATTGTCGTAGAATTCCGGCGTCAGCTTCTCCAGATCGAAACTGGCCGCCAGTTCGTTCGCACTTGCGTTCATGCCGCCATACTTGCCGGTTGAGTCCGATATGCTGTATTCGCTCTTTTGAGCGGCTCGGTTCACCGTCTACAGTCGAGCTGCGATTTGCAAGCCGACCGGACAGGAAAATGCACGCCCGCGGTGACGCTGCCGACACGGCCGCCGACTCCAGCACTCAGTGGACCGACGATATCTTCGCGACCCTGCAACGCTTCGACGTCCGGCAGGTGCCCTACGTGCCCGACGCCGGCCATTCGAGGCTGATCCAGCGCGTGCTGGGCTCGTCCACGATGCGCGGCATTCCGCTGACGACGGAGGAGGAGGGCGTGGCGCTTCTGGCCGGCGCCTGGACTGGCGGACAGCGCGGCGCGCTGTTGATGCAGTCGAGCGGCGTCGGCAATTGCATCAACATGCTGTCGCTGATCCCGATCCTGCGCTTTCCCTTCCTCACCCTGGTGACCATGCGTAGCGAGTGGGGCGAGTTCAATCCGTGGCAGGTGCCGATGGGATCGACCACGCAGGGCGTGTTCGAGCTCTCGGGTGTCAAGGTGCTGCGGGCTTCGACCGCAGCCGAGGTGCCGGCCGTGCTCGAGGCGGCGGCCGCGCAGGCCTATAACGCCCTCACGCCCACTGCCGTCCTGCTGTCGCAGCGCCTGATCGGCGCCAAGGTTTTCACCAAATGAGCAAGGCCAATCTCCTCGACCGCCGTCAGGTGGTGTCCACGCTTCTCGCGGACCGCAAGGATGTGGTTGCGATCGGCGGCCTCGGAGCCTCCACCAACGACATGTGCGCGGCCGGCGACCATGCCCGGAATTTCTACCTCTGGGGCGGCATGGGCGGGGCGGCGATGATCGGGTTGGGCCTCGCTCTGGCGCAGCCAAAGTTGCCGGTGCTGGTCATCACAGGCGACGGCGAGATGCTGATGGGCATGGGCAGCCTTGCCACCATCGGCCTCCAGAAGCCGTCCAACCTCTCGATCGCGGTGCTCGACAATGAAGCCTATGGCGAGACCGGCGGTCAGACCAGCCACACCGCCGCGGCCGCCGACCTCGTCGGCGTCGCCAAGGCCTGCGGCATCGGGGATAGCCGGTCCGTGACGACCATGGTCGGGGTCGAGGCCTTCGCCAAAGCCGTCCACGACGTCTCCGCCGGGCCGCGCTTTGCCAACGTGAAGATCGACAGCGCCAATCTGGAGCGGATTTTGCCGAGCCGGGATGGGACTTACATTCTCAACCGGATTCGCGGCGACCTCGGTTTCCAGCCAATCTAGGCGCTCCCGTCCTGCACGGGGACCGTGTGGGCGAGGTCAATTTCCACTGGAATTACAACGCACTCAGGTTGCGATGCAGCATAGTGCTTGACTTTTGCGTGGGTGAGTGCTTACTCACTAGCATGAGCTCATTGCGTATGACGAGCGACCTGAGGCGTCAATTGATCCTCGGCGCCGCAAAGCGTTGCTTTGCCCGACACGGCTATACCGGCACCACGACCAAGAGCGTGGCGGCCGCCGCTGCCATTTCCGAGGCGCTGCTGTTCAAGCATTTCCCGTCCAAGGCCGCGCTTTACGCCGAAATCCTCAGCGACGAATGCGAGGCGGACCCGGCGCTCATGGAGCTGCTCGAACGTGAGCCGTCGACGGCCACGTTGGTCGAAGTGATCCGCGGCATGGTCGGGCATTTCATGCACATCGCCGACGGGCCCGACCAGGAAGAAGCCCAGCGCCTGCGATTGATGGCCACGAGTCATTTGGATGATGGCGAATTCGCTCGTTTGCTATATGCCAAGATCGAGACGCTGATCGGGGCGGCCTTCGTCGCCTCGCTCAAACGTGCGGTTGCCGCGAGGGACGCGCGGCCATACAACGGCGAACCGCTCAACCTGTTCTGGTTTGCACATCACACCGTGATGACGGCTGCGCTGACCAGGCTGCCGGCCACGCCGTGTCTCGCTTACGGCAAGGCGAACGACCTCGAGCGGCAGCTGTGTGAGTTTCTCCTGAGGGGTATCGGACTTAACGACGCCGCAATTGTTTCGCATTTGGGCCGCGATCAGGCCGGTTGTGTGGGCAAGACGGCGATTGCAGAGAGTGCATGACATGAACATCGTCACCGAACACAAGATTTCGGGCGAACCGATCGACAACAAGGCTCCCAAGCGTCCGGTCCGGCCGGTGCTCTGGTTCATCATCGTCGGCGCGCTTCTGGCGGTGCTCGTCGGTGGCCTCGTCTGGTTCAATTATTTCCGCGGCCAGATGATCAAGCAGTTCTTCGCCAACAACAAGCCGCCGCCGGTCGCGGTCAGCGCCGCCGAGGCGAAGTCCGAGGTGGTGCCGAACCTGCTGACCGCGGTCGGCGGGTTGTCCGCCGTGCACCAGGTCGACGTCAGCGCCGACGTCAACGGCCGCGTCACCGAGATCAAGTTCGAGCCAGGCACGCATGTCGAGGCCGGCACGCCGCTGGTGCAGATGTTCGACGCGCCGGAGCAGGGCGACCTCGCCAACTACAAGGCGCAGTCCACCGTCGCGCAGCTGTCGCTCGACCGCGCCAAGCAACTGGCGTCGCGCCAGTTCGGCCCGCAGGCAACCGTCGACACCGCGCAGGCCGCGTACGATCAGGCGCTGGCGGGTATCGCCAAGACCGAAGCGTTGATCTCGCAGAAGCTGGTCCGCGCGCCGTTCGCCGGCGATCTCGGCGTCCGCAAGGTCGAAGTCGGCCAGTATCTGACAGCCGGCACGGCCATCGTTTCGCTGACGGATCTGTCGGAGCTGTGGGCCAACTTCACGGTGACGGAAAAGGACTCGGGCAATCTCAAGGTCAGTCAGCCGGTTCGGCTGAAGGTCGACGCCTATCCGGGCCGCACCTTCGACGCCAAGATCACCACGATCGAACCGCAGATCTCGGCCGACACCCGCAACATCCGCGTGCAGGCAACCATCTCCAATCCGGAAAAGATCCTGAAGCCCGGCATGTTCGTGACCACCACGGTGGTGCTGCCGGACAAGCCGGCCGTGGTCACCGTGCCGGAGACGGCGGTCGACTACACGCTGTACGGCGACTCGGTGTTCGTGATCACCGAGAAGAAGGAAGCCGACGGCAAGACCAGCCTGAGCGCGGTGCGCACTTTCGTGCAGACCGGCAGCCGGGTCGAAGGCCGCGTCGAAATCGTCAAAGGCGTGAAGCCGGGCGACAAGGTCGTCGCCGTCGGCCAGCTCAAGCTGCAATCGGGCGCGGCGGTGTCGATTTCGACCGACCCGGCTCCGCAGATCCCGGCGCAGCCACCGCGCTACTGACATCGTACACGTTGCAGCATGATCCGGCACGGCCGGGTCATGCGCTTTGCAAGTCAAAGAAATCGAGATCGCCGCGATGCGCTTTACTGATATTTTCATCAAACGCCCGGTCCTGTCGGTCGTCGTCAGCCTGCTGATCCTGCTGATCGGTTTGCGCGCGGCGACGACGCTGCCGATCCGGCAATATCCGAAGCTGTCGAACACGGTCATCAACATCACGACCGTCTATCCGGGCGCGTCCGCGGACCTGATCCAGGGCTTCATCACCACGCCGATCGAGCAGGCGGTCGCTTCCGCCGAAGGTGTCGACTACATCACCTCGTCCTCGGTGCTCGGCACCTCGACGATCCAGGTCTACATCAAGCTGAACTTCGATCCGAACCAGGCGCTGACCGAGGTTCTGGCCAAGACGAACTCGGTCAAATATTTGATCCCGAAGGAATCCAACGACCCGATCGTCACCAAGACCACGGGCCAGACCACGGCCGTGATGTATCTCGGGTTCTCCTCCGAAGAGCTGTCGGGCTCGGCGATCTCGGACTATCTGACGCGCGTTGTGCAACCGGTGCTGTCGACCGTCGATGGCGTGGCCTCCGCCGACATTCTCGGCGGCCAGACCTTTGCGATGCGGCTGTGGCTTGATCCCCTGAAGATGGCGGGCCGCAACGTGTCGCCTGCGGATGTCGCGACCGCGATCACCGCCAACAACTTCCAGTCAGCGGCGGGGCAGACCAAGGGCTATCTCATCGTCTCGAACGTATCGACGAATACGGGCCTGACCGACGTCAACCAGTTCAAGAAGATGATCGTCAAGGCCAAGGACGGCGGCTTCGTGCGGATGGAGGACATCGCCACCGTCGAGCTTGCGGCCCAGAGCACGGACGCGAGCGTCGCCTTCAACGGCGAGCACGCGATCTTCATCGGTGTGCAGGCAACGCCGCAGGGCAACCCGCTGACGCTGGTCAAAGGCGTGCGGGCGCTGTTCCCCGAGTTGGAGCGCAATCTGCCGCCGTCGATGAAGATGAAGGTCGCCTACGATTCGACCAAGTTCATCCAATCCTCGATCGACGAGGTCGAGAAGACGCTGGGTGAAGCCGTGATCATCGTGATCGTGGTGATCTTCCTGTTCCTGGCGTCGTTCCGTTCGGTCATCATTCCAGTCGTCACCATCCCGCTGTCGATGATCGGCGTCTGCACGCTGATGCTGGCGCTGGGCTTCAGCTTCAACCTGTTGACCCTGCTCGCGATGGTGCTCGCGATCGGCCTCGTGGTCGACGACGCCATTGTCGTGGTGGAAAACATCCATCGCCATCTGGAGGAAGGGAAAACGCCGGTCCAGGCGTCTCTGGAAGGCGCGCGCGAAATCGTGGGTCCCGTCGTCTCGATGACAATCACGCTCGCGGCCGTGTACGCGCCGATCGGTTTCCTCGGCGGCCTGACCGGCTCGCTGTTTCGCGAATTCGCCTTCACGCTGGCGGGCTCGGTGATCGTGTCCGGCGTGATCGCGCTGACGCTGTCGCCGATGATGTGCTCGGTGTTGCTGAAGAACACCGAAGAGGGTCGCTTCGCCAAGGCGGTCAACAAGGTGTTTGGTGCGCTGACGCGGTGGTATGGGCGCAGGCTCGACCGCTCGCTCGACTACAAGGCCATCACCGGCCTGTTTGCGGTGACCATCCTCGGGCTCGTCGGCTTCCTCTACATGCACACGTCGAAGGAGCTGGCGCCCGAAGAAGACCAGGGCATCGTGTTCGCGGTGACCAAGGCGCCGAAATACGCCAACATCGACTACGTCGACTTTTACGGCGAGAAGCTCGACAAGGAATTCCAGAAATTCCCCGAGACCGATCTGCGCTTCGTGCTGAACGGCATCAACGGCCCGCAGGGCGGTATCGCCGGCATGCTGCTGAAGCCGTGGGAGGACCGCAAGCGTTCGTCGATCCAGCTGAAGTCGCTGGTGCAGGCCGAGCTTTCCAAGATTGAGGGCGTGCAGGCGTTCGCGTTCAACCTGCCGCCGCTGCCGGGCGGCCCCGGCGGCCTGCCGGTGCAGATGGTGATCAACTCCACCGCCAGCTTCCAGACTGTCTACGAGCAGATGGAGAAGCTGAAGGCTGCCGCCCGCAAGAGCGGAATGTTCATCGTTTCCGACAGCGATCTTGCCTACAACCAGCCGAACGTGAAGGTGACGATCAACCGCACCAAGGCGCAGGATCTCGGCGTCAACATGCAGAACCTCGGCAGCACGCTCGCCGTGCTGCTCGGCGGCAACTACATCAATCGCTTCAACCTCGAGGGCCGTTCCTATCAAGTCATCCCGCAGGTGCCGCGCGGTCAGCGGCTCTCGCCGGAATCGCTCGCCGGCTACTACGTGACGACCAACACCGGCCAGCAGCTTCCGCTGTCGACGGTGGTGTCGATCGAGACCAAGACCGAGCCGAATTCGCTGACACATTACAATCAGCTCAATTCGGCGACCTTCTCAGCGGTACCGATGCCCGGCGTGACCGTCGGTGCGGCGGTGGACTTCCTCGAGAGCGAGGCCAAAAACCTGCCGCAAGGTTTCAGCCATGATTATCTCGCGGACAGCAGGCAATATGTGCAGGAAGGCAACCAGCTCGCGATCACCTTCGGCTTCGCGCTGATCATCATCTTCCTGGTGCTGGCGGCGCAGTTCGAGAGCTTGCGCGATCCGCTGGTCATCATGATTTCGGTGCCAATGGCGATCGTTGGCGCGCTGATCCCGCTGTTCTTCGGCGTGGCGACCATGAACATCTACACCCAGGTCGGCCTGCTGACCTTGGTGGGCCTGATCACCAAGCACGGCATCCTGATGGTGGAGTTCGCCAACGAGCTCCAGATCAACGAACGGCTCGATCGCCGCTCCGCCATCGAAATGTCGGCCCGCATTCGTCTGAGGCCGATCCTGATGACCACGGCCGCGATGGTGACGGGCCTTATCCCGCTCCTGACCGCGACCGGCGCAGGCGCGGCGAGCCGCTTCTCGATCGGTCTGGTGGTCGTCGCCGGAATGTCGATCGGCACGCTGTTCACGCTGTTCGTGCTGCCGGCGGTCTACGTGGTGCTGGCGACCGACCATCGCGCGGCGGCCGATTCCGAGCGGAACAAACAGGTCAACGATCTCGACCTTGGCTCCAAGGCGCTACGGCCGACCTGAGGCCGCAGGTAAGCCAACCCGAGGGCGGCAGCGGCTAATCCGTTGCCGCCCTTTTTCTATTGCCCCGGTTGCTTCGGCTAGCTTTTCCCCGCTCGCGAGAGACAAGGTCCCGTCTTCTTGCTAGGTTCGGCGGGATGAGCCTTTCCCTCCACCCTGACACCCCGCAAGCCAGGACGCTGCCAAGCGCGGCGCCGGTTGCCGTCGCGTCGGGCACGACGCCAGGGCAGGGGATCAGGAGCCGGCTCTTCACCAAATATGTGGCGCTGTTCGTGGCTGTCGTCGCGATCGCGCTGCTGGCCAACGGGCTGTTCGAGGTCCTCTTCTATTATCGCGAGCACAAGGCCGCGCTGATCCGGGTCCAGCATGAACAGGCCGAGGCAGCCGCGGCCAAGATTGGTCAGTTCGTCAAGGAGATCGAGAGCCAGCTCGGCTGGACCACGCAGCTGCCCTGGTCGGCGGGTTCGATCGAGCAGCGCCGCTTCGATGCGCTGCGGCTGCTGCGCCAGGTCCCCGCGGTTACCGAGCTCGCCCAGGTCGATGCGACCGGCAGGGAGCGGCTGCGGGTCTCGCGGCTCGCCATGGACGCGATCGACAGCGGCATCGACCTGTCGGACGATCCGAAGTTCACCGAGGCGGTCGCGCACAAGGTTTTTTACGGTCCGGTCTATTTCCGCAGGGAATCCGAGCCGTACATGACCCTGGCGCAGGCCGGGTCGCGCAAGGATGCCGGCGTCAGTATCGCGGAGGTCAATCTCAAGCTGATCTGGGACGTGGTATCCCAGATCAAGGTCGGCGAGCACGGACACGCCTACGTGGTCGGTCCGGAGGGACGCCTGATCGCGCACCCCGATATCAGCTTGGTCCTGCGCAATACCGACATGTCTGGTCTCAGCCAGGTGCACGCCGCGCTTGCCGGGGGCACCGCCTCGTTCGACGCGCTTTCCGAAGCGCGCAATCTCCAAGGACAGAAGGTGCTGACCGCGTCGGCGCCGATTGCGCCGCTGCACTGGACCATGTTCGTCGAGCTCCCGGTCGAGGAAGCCTATGCGGCGCTCTATGCCGCGTTGGAACGGCTTGCATTCGTGCTGCTCGCGGCGTCGATCTTCGCGGTGCTTGCCGGGATATTCCTGGCGCGCCGCATGGTCGGGCCGATCCAGGCGCTGCGGCGCGGCGCCGAGCGCATCGGCAGCGGCGATTTCTCCCAGCGCATCTCGATCCGAACCGGAGACGAGCTGGAGGGGCTCGCGGACCAGTTCAACGACATGGGCGAGCGTCTGCAGGAATCCTATGCGGACCTGGAGAAGAAGGTCGAGGTGAGAACGGCCGAGTTGACCGAGTCGCTCGAGCAACAAACGGCTACGTCGGAAGTGTTGCAGGTCATCAGCTCGTCTCCGGGCGAACTCGCGCCGGTGTTCCACAAGATGCTCGAGAATGCCACACGCGTCTGTGGCGCGAGTTTCGGCGTGATGAATTTGTGGGACGGCGAGAGTTTCACGATTGCTGCGGATTACAATGTGCCGCCCGCGTTCGCGGCTTCGCGGAAAGATATGGCAATCCGTCCGCATCCGGAGAGCGCGCTTGCTGAGGTCGTCAGGACACGTCAGGTTGTTCACGTGCACGATGTGCAACAAACTCCGGCGTATCTTGCCGGGGGGCCGACCATTCGTGGAATCTCCGACGTCGCCGGCGCCCGCACGATCGTCATCGTGCCCATGATGAGGGACAGCGAGCTGATCGGAACCGTCGCGGTCTATCGCAAAGAGGTCCGGCCGTTCACCGACAAGCAAATCGCGTTGGTTGAGAACTTCACGAAGCAAGCCGTCATCGCAATCGAGAATACGCGGCTTCTGAACGAGTTGCGCAAGCGTACGACGGAGCTGTCGCAATCCCTCGACGATCTTCGTACCGCGCAGGACCGCCTGATCCAGACCGAGAAGCTCGCGTCCCTCGGCCAGCTCACGGCGGGGATCGCGCACGAGATCAAGAACCCGCTCAATTTCGTCAACAATTTCTCGGCGGTGTCGACCGAGCTGATCGACGAGCTCAACGAGGCCTTGCAAGCGGCCTCGCTCGACGGCAAGACGAAGGAGGAGGTCGAGGAGCTGACCGGCATGCTCAAGAGCAACCTCGAAAAAGTGGTGCAGCATGGCAAGCGCGCCGATTCCATCGTCAGGAACATGCTGCTGCATTCGCGCGAGGGCTCCGGCGAGCATCGCCCCAGCGATATCAACGCGATCCTGGAGGAGAGCCTTAATCTCGCCTATCACGGCGCACGTGCCGAACGGCCCGGCTTCAATGTCACGATCGAGCGCGTCTTCGACCCCGCCGCAGGCATGGTCGATATCTATCCGCAGGAAATCACGCGCGTCTTCCTCAATCTGATCTCGAACGGCTTCTACGCCACCGCCAAGCGCAAGGAGAGCGACGCAGGCGCCTTCGAGCCCACGCTACGCGCGGCTACCAAAACTCTCGGCGAGAGGGTCGAGATCCGCATTCGCGACAACGGCACCGGGATCCCTTCCGATGTGAAGGAGAAGATGTTCAATCCCTTCTTCACCACCAAGCCGGCCGGCGAGGGCACCGGCCTTGGCCTTTCCATGAGCCATGACATCGTCGTGAATCAGCACGGCGGCACGATCGACGTGAACACCGAGCCCGGCGTATTCACCGAGTTCATCATCACCCTGCCGCGCATGATGGCGGCGGGCGACACTTCCGGAGGCAAGACTTGAACGTTTACATCCTGGTTGTCGATGACGAGCCCGACGTCGAGGCGCTGTTCCGGCAGCAGTTCCGGCGCGATTTGCGCGCCGGCCGCTTCCAGATGGAATTCGCGCCGTCCGCGCCCGATGCGCTGAAGCTCGCTGCCGAGGTTCGCGATCCCTCGTTGATCCTGATCCTGTCCGACATCAACATGCCCGGCATGAGCGGACTCGACATGCTGCCGAAGGTGCGTCTTGCGCATCCGGACGTTCCCGTCATCATGATCACCGCCTATGGCGACGCCGAGACGCGCCGGAAGGCTATCGAGCGCGGCGCAGTCGGACTTCTCACCAAGCCGATCGATTTCGCGCTGCTGCGGCAGGAAATCGACACGAGGCTCGGGCAAGCCGCATGACCGCGACCATCCTCTTCGTCGACGACGAGCCGGATCTCGAGGCGTTGGTCCTGCAAAAATTCCGCAGGCAGATTCGCGATGGGTCGGTGACCATCATGTTCGCGCGCGACGGCCTCGAAGCGCTGCAGTCGCTCGAGCAGAACCCCCATGTCGACATGGTGGTCTCCGACATCAACATGCCCAGGATGGACGGGCTGTCGCTGCTGGCGAAACTCCAGGAAGCCGAAGACAAGAAGTCCACCATCATCGTGTCTGCCTATGGCGACATGAGCAATATCCGCACTGCGATGAACCGCGGTGCGTTCGACTTCCTGACCAAACCGATCGACTTCGCCGACCTCGAGATGACGATCCAGAAGACCATCCGCCACATCGAAATGCTGCGTGAGGTGCGAGGCCGCCAGGCGGAGGCGGAGCGCGCCCATGCCGCGCTCTCGCGTCATTTCTCGCCCGAGCTCGCCAAGCGTCTGGCGGCCAGCGGTGAGAGCGAGGGAATCGAAGTGCAGTGGCGCGATGTCGCGACCATCTTCACGGACATTACCGGCTTCACCTCGCTGGTCGAGAGTGCGCCTCCGGAGACGCTGGGCGCGCTTCTCAACGAGTATGTCGGCGGCATGACCGAGGTCGTCTTCGCGCACGAGGGGACTGTCGCCAAGATCATCGGCGATGCGATCCAGGTGCTCTTCAACGCACCCGGCGATCAGCCCGATTATGCGACCCGCGCGGTCGCCTGCGCACATGATCTCGACGCCTGGGCCGAGGATTTTTCCGCGCGCTGGAAGGTGAGAGGCGTGAATTTCGGCACCACCCGTATCGGCATTCACGCCGGGCCGGCACTGGTCGGAAATTTTGGCGGCAACCGGTTTTTCGACTACACCGCGTATGGAGATTCCATCAACATCGCGGCACGGCTGGAAGCCGCGAACAAGCATCTGGGCACGCGGATTTGCGTCAGTGACGGCATCGCCGAGACGGCTGAGAATTTTCGAGGTCGTCCCGTCGGCGAGCTGATGCTGCGTGGACGCAGCGAACCGTTGCGCGCGTTCGAGCCGCTGGCTCCGGCCCAATTCGCTGCGCCGGAAACGGCGCTGTATTCCAAGGCTTTTGCCAAGATGGAGGCCGGTGATGCCGCCGCCATGCCGGCCTTCGCCGCACTCGTCGGCATGCATGCCGACGATTCCCTGGCCGGCTTTCACCTGAAGCGCCTGCTTAACGGCGACAAGGGCATTCGCATGCAACTGGAATAGGAGTCCGACATGGTTGGTGAATTTAGCGCCGGAAACTACCGTTTCATTCCGTCCGTATTTCAGTACTCGGCCGGTGCGGCCGCAGACGATGGCTATGAGATCGAGCGCGTCCGCTTCGACCGGCTGGTGCCGCTCGCGGAAGGGTTTGCGCTTGCCGCGAAGTATATTCAGGCGGCGGGGCGGCCGCTGACGGCGTTCTGCGCCTGCGAACTGCGCTCGCCCGCGGCCTTCAGCGAGGAAGGCTTTCGCGCGTTCAACCTGCACTATGTGAAGACGCTGTCCGAATGGGGCATCTTCGACGGCACCACCAATCCGGTCGCGCGCAGCAATGTCTGTCCCGAGATCGATCCACCGGCCAAGCCGTCGTTCTATGCGTTCTCCTTCACGCGGCCGACAGGCTCGAAGACGCCGAGCTTCGTGATATCAGGCGGCGCCGAGGCGCGCGAGGGCAGTGGGACCTATGTCGAGCGCACCGTGCGCTACCGCGACCTCAGCTTGGAAGGCCTTCGCGAGAAGGTGCGCTTCACGACGACGTCCCAGATGGAGAACAGGATGACGTCCTTCGGCTTCGGTTGGAAGGACACGACCGGCGTGCAGGCCTATTCCGTGCACGACTTCCACCACACGCTGGTCGACGAGCTCGTCCGCCGCGGGGCGTTGCGGTCCGGCCTGACCTGGCACTATGCCCGGCCGCCGGTGGTCGATCTCGAATACGAGATGGATTGCCGCCGTGTGATGCGCGAGGTCGTGATCTAGCTAGACTAAGGACCGGTGAGATCAGGCTCGTTTGCTGCAACGGGGGAGGTGTGCTCCCTCCCCCGCTTGCGGGGGGGGGGGTGGGGAGAGGGTATTTCCGCAATCGAGAACCCCCAAGAGGAGAGAGCCCTCACCCGGCGCATTGCGCCGGCCTCTCCCGCAAGCGGGAGAGGTGCACCAAGCCCGGGGCCGCTTAATTCAACCTATTCTCATTCCGCTCTAACGCTGCCTTGGATCGAGCGCGTCACGTAGGCCGTCGCCGAGCAGGTTCAGCGACAGCACCACGAGGAAGATCGCAAGCCCCGGCCAGATCGCCATCCAGGGCGCCTGGGTCAGGAAACGCTGCGCTGCGTTGAGCATGCTGCCCCAGGACGGCGCCGGCGGCTGCTGGCCAAGGCCAAGGAAGGACAGCGCGGCTTCGGCGATGATGGCGGCGGCAATCGATAGCGTCGCCTGCACCAGCAGCGCCGGCAGGATGTTCGGCAGGATGTGCGAAAACGCGATCCGCCACGGCGGGTTGCCGAGCGCGCGCGCCGCCTCGACATAGTCCTCGGCCTTGACGTTCAACACCTGGCCGCGGGTCAGGCGGATGAAGATCGGGGTTGCCGAGATGCCGATCGCGATCATGGCATTGCCGAGGCTCGGACCGAGGAATGCGGCGAGCGCGATCGCCAGGATCAGGAATGGGCAGGCCAGCATCGCGTCGGTCATCCGGCTGATCAGCGCATCGACGAAGCCGCCGCGATAGCCGGCGAGCAGGCCGAGCGGAACGCCGACGCCCAGCGCGATCGCGACCGAGATGAGGCCCGCGAGCAGGGACGCGCGCGCGCCGTAGACGACGCGGCTCAGGATGTCGCGACCGAGCTCGTCGGTGCCGAACCAGTGTGCCGCGGTGGGCGGCTTGCGGACGAGGCCCCAGCTCGTCGCGATCGGATCGTAGGGCACGACGAACGGCGCGAGCAGCGCGAAGCCGACGAACAAGGTGACCATGACAAGTCCGAATACTGCGGCCTTGCGTTTGAACAAGCGCCGCCGGGCGCGACGCGCCGGGCTGTCCAGCTCGTCAGCTTGCGCGATAGGAGCGGCGGCGGGCAGGGCGGCATCGGTCATGAGTCTAGCCCCGCAGCCGCGGATTGACGAGGATGTAGGCGACATCGGCAACGAGATTGAGGGTAATGTAGACCGTCGCCGTCACCAGCACGACGCCCTGTACGACCGCGTAGTCGCGGTTGAATACGGCGTCCACGATCAGTTTGCCGAAGCCGGGAATGGAGAAGATCTGCTCGGTCAGAACCGCCCCCGACAACAGCGTGCCGAGCTCGAGCGCGCCGAGTGTGATGATCGGCGTGAGTGCGTTGCGCATGGCGTGCTTGAGGATGACCGAGCGTTCGGACAATCCCTTGGCGCGCGCGGTGCGGACATAGTCGCTTTCCAGCACCTGCAGCATGGCGCTCCTGGTGTGCCGCATCAGGACCGCGGAAATCGCGTTGCCGAGCACGAAGGCCGGCATGATGGTGGCGGCGAGGCTCGCGCGCCAGTCCTCGGTCAGCGGCACGTAGCCGGACGCCGGCAGCCAGCCGAGCTCGATCGAGAACAGGAAGATCAGCATGATGCCGAGCCAGAAATTCGGCGTCGAGATGCCCCACAGCGCGAACAAATTGGCGCCATAGTCCCAGACGGTGCCCCTTTTCACGGCGGAGACGATGCCGGCGGGAATGCCGATCAGGAGCGCGATCAACATTGCCATCGAGCCGAGCTGGAGCGTCACCGGCAGCTTCTGCGCGATCAGCTCGCGTACCGGCATCTTGTTGCGCAGCGATTCACCGAAATTGCCTGATAGAACGCCCTTAAGCCAATAGACGTACTGTACGGGGATCGGCTGATCGAGCCGGTATTGATGGCGGATCTGTTCGATTGCCGCGGGATCGCGCTCCTCGCCGGCCATCACCAGCGCGGGATCCCCCGGCAGCAATTGCTGGAGCGAGAAGATCAGCAGCGACACGAAGAACAGTGTCGGCACGATCTGCACAATGCGGCGGGCGAGGAAGTTCAGCATGGCGCCGGCCGGTTGTCGGGCGATGCCACGCTCACTTGAACTTCAGCCCGACCACGCGCACCAGCCCGTCGGGCATCTGCCTGTATCCCTGGAGCTTGGTCGTGTGCGCAATCAGAAGCGTGCGGTGGTAGATGTAGATGATCGGCAAATCGTCGAGCAGGATCTTGGTCATCTTCTCGTAGATCGCTTTGCGCTCCGCGACATTGGCGGTCAGCCTTCCTTCTTCCATCAGCTTGTCGGCCTCCGGATTCGAATAGACGCCATCGTTCTGCGGTGCCTTGCTGCGCATGAAGATATAGGAGTTGCCGTCGGGATCGATACGACCGCTCCAGTTGATCTGGAAGATCTGGAACTCGCCGGCCTGGGCCTGTTTGAAGGTGGTCGCGAATTCGACGACGCGGACCTTGATGTCGAAACCTGCTTCGGCCGCCATGGACTGCACGACCTGGGCGACGGCCTCGTACTCGGTCCCCTTCGGCACCATGTAGTCGACCGTGACGGGCAGGCTGACGCCAGCCTCCTTCAACAGCGCCTTCGCTTTTGCGATGTCGCGACCATGAAGGGGGAATGCCTTCTGGTAATAGGGATGCGTCGGGCTGACCCATTGATTGCCGGGGGTGAACTCGCCGTTGAACACGACCTGGTTGATCGCCTCGCGATCGATCGACAGATCGAGCGCCTGACGGACTTTCGCCGATTGGCTCAGCGGCCCCTTGGCCTTGTCATTGCCAATATTGATGGTCAGGCCGAGATAGCCCAGCTCAGGCGCCGTTGACAGCACGAGCTTGGGGTCGGCGCGGACGTCCTTGATGTCGGTGGCGAGCACGCGCTCGATCAGATCGAGTCCGCCGGACTTCAGGTTGGCAAGGCGCACCGTGGCGTCCACGATCGGCAGGAACACGACGCGGTCGATATGGATGTTGTCCTTGTTCCAGTAGTCGGCGAATTTCTCGAACACCATGCGGTCCTGTTGCACGCGCTCGACGAATTTGTAGGGACCGGCGCAGACCGGATGCAGGCCGAACTTGTCGCCGGCCTCCTTGGCGGCCTTCGGCGACACCATCATGCCGGAGCGGTCGGTCAGCTGGGCGATCAACGGGGAGTAAGGCGTCTTGAGCACCAGCTTGATGGTCAGGGGATCGACCACCTCGACATGGTCGACGCTGGCGAGCTCGGACTTGCGGAACGAACCCGGCAGCGTCATGTGACGCTCGATCGAGAATTTTGCCGCTTCCGCGTCGAGCGGTTCGCCGTCGTGGAATTTCACGTTCGGCCGGAGCTTGATCGTCATCTCCTTGCCGTCGGCCGAGGTCTCATGCGACAACGCGAGCTGCGGCACGATGTTCAGCTTCTCGTCGATGTCGAACAGCTTGTCGCAGAAGGCGGAGAACACGATCCGCCCGACATAGGTGCGGCCGATGGTGGGGTCGAGGATATCAGGGTCTTCGCCGATGCCGATGCGAAGCGTGGTCTGGGCTTGAGCCTGGATTTGGGCCGCGCCTACGAGCGACGTCAGCAATGCCGACGCCAGGAGTGCCAAACGCATAGGACTCATCGCTCTCAACCTCTGTTTTACGGCTATGCCGGGTTCGTCCCCAATGAACTAACCCCGCTGCCGCGGACTGCTTCCGGGCCGCCGCTGAAAGCGGCGACCAATTTTTCGAGAACCGGGGAGAAGCCGCCGTCCGTTGGGACGATTGCCTCGGACGACGGCAGTTCCGACGTTCGGTGGCATGCCGTTGCATGTCCGATGCCATCCGGCACGAGCTGAGGCATTTCGCTGCGGCAACGGTCGACCACGTAGGGGCAGCGGGTGTGGAAGCGGCATCCCGGCGGCGGATTGAGCGCGCTGGGGATCTCTCCCTGCAGCACAATCCGGCTGCGCTTTGCCCGCGGTTTAGGCACGGGAATCGCGGACATTAGGGCCCGGCTATAGGGATGGCGGGGCGCGGCAAACAGTGCGTCCGCCGCCGCCGTCTCGACGATCTGGCCGAGATTCATCACCGCCACGTGGTCGGCGATGTGCTTGACCACGGCGAGGTCATGCGAGACGAAAATGTAGGCCAGCCCAAGCCGGTCCTGGAGCTCGCGCAGCAGATTGAGAATCTGCGAGCGGATCGAGACGTCGAGCGCCGAAACCGGCTCATCGCAGATGATCAGTTTCGGCTCGACCGCGAGCGCGCGGGCGATGGCGATGCGCTGGCGCTGGCCGCCGGAGAATTCGTGCGGGTAACGCCGCGCCAGCCGCGGCTCCAGCCCGACCAGCCGCAGGATCTCCTCGACGCGTTCGCGGCGCCGGGCGGGCGGCACCAGGTTGTGCAGCGCCAGCGGCTCGGTCAGGATCTGGCCGACGGTCATGCGCGGATTGAGCGAGGCGTAGGGATCCTGGAAGATGATCTGCGCCTCGCGGCGAAAGGCGCGCAGCGCGCCGGCGTCGAGCGAGAGCAGATCGCGGCCTTCGAAACGGATCGTGCCTGCATCCGGCTCGATCAGCCGCAGCACCAGGCGGCTGACGGTGGATTTGCCGCAGCCGGACTCACCCACCAGCGCCAGCGTCTTGCCGGCATCGAGCGAGAAGGAAACGCCATCAACGGCTTTGACATGCGCCAGCGCCCTTCCGAACAGCGAACGCTCGGCGACGAAATGCTTGACCAGGCCATCGACCTTGAGCAGCGCCATCACGACACCAGACGTTCGAGCGGCGCGCGGATGCAGCGCGAGAGGTGGCCGGGACTGATTTCGACCAGCCGCGGCGGCGCCTTGGTGCAGGCGTCCAGCACGAAGGGGCAGCGTGCGGCGAAGCGGCATCCCGCAGGCGGCTGCATCATGTTCGGAACCATGCCCTCGATCGTGGCGAGCTGTTCGGCGCGATGGTCGAGCCGCGGGATCGAGCCGAGCAGGCCGACGGTGTAGGGATGCTGCGGCGCTGAGAACAGCTCGTCCACCGGCGCGCGCTCGACGATCTCGCCGGCATACATCACCGCGACCTCGTCGCAGACTTCGGCGACGACGCCCAGATCGTGGGTGATCAGGATGATGGCCGCGCCGCTCGCCGCCTTCAACTCGCGCATCAGCTCCAGGATCTGCGCCTGCAGCGTGACGTCGAGCGCGGTGGTGGGTTCGTCCGCGATCAGCAGCCGCGGGTCGCAGGCCAGCGCCATCGCGATCATGACGCGCTGGCGCATGCCGCCGGAGAGCTTGTGCGGATATTCGTCGATCCGCCGCTCGGGCGAGGGGATGTGGACGCGACGCAGCAGATCGATCGCCCGCTCGC
Organism: Bradyrhizobium sp. JR4.3; assembly: GCF_040547695.1. Lineage (NCBI taxonomy): Bacteria > Pseudomonadati > Pseudomonadota > Alphaproteobacteria > Hyphomicrobiales > Nitrobacteraceae > Bradyrhizobium > Bradyrhizobium sp. JR4.3. The sequence goes on from NZ_JBEPQF010000010.1 coordinate 137,165, forward strand.
GCGCACTCCTGCGCGAACCGCCGCGGTGGCGCAGAATCGTCTCGACGATCTGGTCGCCGATGGTGAAGCTCGGATTGAGCGAAGTCATCGGCTCCTGAAAGATCATCGCGAGCCGGTTGCCGCGGAGGTCGCGCAGCGTCTGGTCCGATGTCTTAAGCAGGTCGAAGCCGTCGAAGCGGATCGCGCCGGAGATCTCCGCGCTCTGCTTTGGCAGCAGGCCCATGATCGCCAGCGACGTCACGCTCTTGCCGCAGCCGGATTCGCCGACGAGGCCGAGCGTCGCGCCATTGGCGACGCTGAGATCGACGCCGTCGACCGCGTAGGTGAGGCGGCCGTCGTCGCCGTGAAAACGAATGCGCAGATCGCTGATCTCGATGAGCGGGCTCGGGTTCATGATCGTTCTGCGCGCGCTGCGGCGATGCTGGCCTCGATGACGCTGCGATCGGTGTTGCCGGCCGGGTTCTGCCGCGTCGGCATGGAGGCGCGGAAGTGTACCCAGAGCTCGTGGCTGACCCGTTCGAGCCGCTCGAGCTCACCGAGCGGATCGGGATGATCGTCGGCGCGCAGGTCCAATGCCGGCCATTCCTCCTCGCCGTGGATCAGGAGCGCAGCGGATTGCTTGCCGCGCTTGTCGCCGCCGGCGGCCTCGCCCGCGCGCATCGCGGCGAGCAGGCGGCGCGGGAAGGGCAGGCTGTCATTGGCGATATAGGTTTTTGCGGTCTCGTCGAGCACATCGGCGCCCGCGAGCATGTTGCCGGCGATCGAGAAGCCGCTGCCGGCTATTTGGCCGCACCAGTCGACGCAATCGCGCCCGGTATGCGCGGCGATCGCGCCGCTGGCGTCCATGATGTGGATCTGGCGGCTCTCGCGGCCGTCATCGGTTGCGAGCAGGCTGGCGAGAACATCATGTGCGTTGAGGCCTTCGCGCAAAAGCTTGACGCCGTCGATGCCGTAATATGGATTGACGAAGGCCTGCGTCGCGATGGCGCCGAGGCCGGCGGCGATATAAGGCACGCGCGCGCCGACGGCGAAGAAGCGCGTGGCAACGGCGATGCCGAACTGGCCGGTAGCAGAATCGCGCGCGATGATCGACCAGGTCATGTGCTGCCTCTAGCGCCCTGCGGCGTAGCCCTGCATGCCGCGCGGATTGGCGGCAGCCCGGCGGCGCGGACCGACGCGCGAAGCCGCGGTGAGGCGGCCTTCCGACCAGCCGGGACCGACCTCGACGATATGTCCGCGTTCGCGAAGATTCTCGATCGTCGCCTTCGGCACGCGGTTCTCGACCACGAGCACGCCGGGGCGCGCGGTGCGGGGCCAGAACGAGATCGGAAAGTGCTCGGAATGCCAGGCCGGGGCGTCGATCGCCTCCTGGAGATTGAGGTTGCAATGGACGTGCCGCAGGAAAAACTGCGTGATCCATTGATCCTGCTGGTCGCCGCCGGGCGAGCCCCAGGCGAGATACGGCTCGCCATCGCGCAGCGCCATGCTCGGCGACAGCGTGGTGCGCGGCCGCTTGCCCGGCGCCAGCGAACTCGGTTGGTTCTCCTCCAAATCGAACATTTGTGCGCGGCTGCCGAGACAGAAACCCAGCTCGGGAATGACAGGTGAGGATTGCAGCCAGCCTCCCGACGGCGTCGACGACACCATGTTGCCGGCCTTGTCGATAATGTCGAAATGCACGGTGTCGCCGCGCACCTCGCCGAAGCGGCCCACCGTCGGTTCACCGGCGCCGAGCGCGCCGACGGCCTCGCGTTGGCCTTCGGCGCGGCGCAGCTTGACCACGCCGCCAAAGCCCTCGATCGCACCGGGCCGGAGATCGAGCGAGGCCTCGTCGGTGACGAGCTTGCGGCGCTCGTTGTTGTAGGCATCCGACAGCAGCGTTCCGATCGGGATCTCGCTGAACTTGGGATCGCCGTAGAATTTTTCGCGGTCGGCGAAGGCGAGCTTGGCGCATTCGATCTGGAGATGGATGAATTCCGGCCCCGTCGGGTCCAACCCATCGAGCGCAAAGCCCTTCAGCAGCGCGAGCTGTTGCAGCGTCACCGGGCCCTGGCTCCAAACGCCGGCCTTGCAGACGGTGTAGCGGCCATAATCGTAGGTGAGCGGGGCCTCGACCGTCGGCTGCCACCGCGCCATGTCATCGGCCGACAGCACACCGCGATGCGGCGAGCCGCTGACGTCCATCACCTCCTGCGTCCGGCAGAATTTGTCGATGGCTTCCGCGACAAAGCCTTGCGACCAGGCCTTGCGTGCACGCTCGATCTCGGCGTCCCGACCGCCGCCGCCGCTTTCGGCTTCGCTCAGGATCCGTGCGTAGGTCGCCGCAAGTGTCTTGTTGGTGAAGAGCGTTCCCGGTGTTGGCACTTCGCCGTTCGGGAGATAGACGGCGGCTGATGTCGGCCAGTGCGTGCGGAATAATTGCTCGACGGTCTGGATCGTGGCGCAGGCGCGCTCGACCAGCGGATAGCCGTCGCGCGCATAGGAGATCGCGGGCTCCAGCACGTCGCGCACGCGCATCGTGCCGTAGTCACGCAGCATCATCATCCAGGATTCGAAGGTGCCGGGGACGCAGGCCGCGAGCAGGCCGGTGCCAGGCACCATATCGAGGCCTTCGCTCTTGTAATGCGCGATGGTGGCGCGGGCCGGTGCCGGACCTTGGCCGCAGATCACCTCGGTGCGGCCGCGCTTCACGTCGTGCACGATGATCGGAACGTCGCCGCCGGGGCCGTTCAGATGCGGCTCGACCACCTGGAGCGTGAAAGCGGTGGCGACGCCGGCGTCAAAGGCATTGCCGCCCTTTTCCAGGATGGCCATGCCGATAGCGGTCGCGATCCAGTGCGTGGTCGCGACGACCCCGAAGGTGCCTTCGATCTCGGGGCGTGTCGTGAACGGATCGGGATTGACGATGCTGGCCATGGACTACCTCATTTGCGGCGCGCGCAATTGATCACAGGGCCAGGCCGTCGCCAAATGCGCAGGCTGCATGGCACGCGCGCGTCACGCCGGTATCGGCGCGGTGTTGACCGCATGGCAGGCGACGCCGTTGATCAGGCTCGGCGCCTCCTTGCGGCAGAGATCGAACGCCAGCGGGCAGCGCGGATTGAAGGCGCACCCGGACGGCGGATTGATCGGGTTCGGGATCTCGCCCTTCACGGGAATGCGCTGGCGGCCGCTCATGGCAAGATCGGGCACGGCGCCGAGCAGCATCTTGGTGTAGGGCATGCGCGGACGGGCAAACAGCTCGCGCCCTTCCGCGATCTCGACGATGCGGCCGAGATACATCACGCCGACGCGGCTCGCCATGTGGCGGACCACGGCGAGGTTGTGGCTGATGAACATGTAGGTCAGGCCGAACTTGTCCTGGAGGTCGCGCATCAGGTTCAGGATCTGCGCCTGCACGGAGACGTCGAGCGCGGAGGTCGGCTCGTCGCAGACGATGAACTCCGCGTCGGAGGCGAGCGCGCGAGCGATCGCGATGCGCTGACGCTGGCCGCCTGAGAATTCGTGCGGAAATTTCAACCTGTCGTCGGGATGCAGGCCGACGAGGGTGAGAAGCTCTCCGACGCGCGCCTGGATGTCGCGCTCGCCCTCGATCAGGTCGAAAGCGCGGATCGGCTCGGAGATGATGGCGTCGACCCGGAAGCGCGGGTTCAGGCTCGCATAAGGATCCTGGAAGATCATTTGGATGCGGCGGCGCAGTTTCCGCCGCGCCTGGGCCTGCCGCGGATCGGTCATCGATATGCCGTCGATCAAGACGTTGCCGGAGCTCGGCGGCAGCAAGCCGACGACCATCCGCGCCACCGTTGTCTTGCCCGAGCCGGATTCGCCGACCAGTGCAAAGGTCTCGCCCTTCCTGATGTCAAAGGTGACGCCGTCGACGGCCTTGAGATATTCGAGCTGCCCGCCTTCGAGCATGCGGTTGAGCCAGGGCTTCGAGACGTCGAAGACGCGGCGAAGATTCGTGGCCTGGACGAAGGGAGTGCTCATGCCGCGCTCTCCGCCGGCACGCTGTCATAGAGATGGCAGGCGACCGATTGCGCGCCGCGCGGCAGCGGCTCCGGCCTCTCCACGCGACATCGGTCGAATGCGAATGCGCAGCGCGGATTGAACGAACAGCCGCGCGGGATCGCCGACAGGCGCGGCATGGAGCCGGGGATCTGCACCAGACGCTTGTCGTCGCCGGCAAGGGTCGGGATCGCGCCCATCAGGCCCTTGGCGTAGGGGTGCAGCGGGTCCCTGACCACGTCCTGCACCGGACCGATCTCGGCGACGCGGCCGGCATACATCACCGCGACCCGGTCGGAGGTCTCGGCGATCACGCCCATGTCGTGGGTCACCAGCATCACCGCGGTGCCGTGGTCGCGGCCGAGCCGCTTGATCAGAGAAATGATCTGCGCCTGTACGGAGACGTCGAGCGCGGTGGTCGGCTCGTCGGCGATGATCAGCTCCGGTTCGGCGCAGATCGCGAGCGCAATCACAACGCGCTGGCGCATGCCGCCGGAGAATTCGTGCGGATAGCCGTCGATGCGCTTTTCCGGAGCCGGAATGCCGACTTCGGCGAGCAGGTCGATGGCTCGCCGGCGGGCGGCGGTCTCGGACAGATTCAGATGGGTTCTGATCGTCTCGATGAGCTGGTCGCCGATCTTGTACAGCGGATTGAGCGAGGTGAGGGGGTCCTGGAAGATCATGCCGATACGTTTTCCGCGCACGCGGCGCATCTCTTCCGGCGGCAGATTGTCGATGCGCAGGCCGGAGAGGCGGATCTCGCCGCCCGAGATGCGGCCAGGGGAATCGATCAGGCCAATGACCGCGAGTCCGGTGACCGATTTGCCGGCGCCGGACTCGCCGACAACACCGAGCACCTCGCCTTTGGCGATATCGAAGGAGACACTGTCGATCGCGCGCAGCGTGCCCCGGCGGGAGGCGAACTCGACCTGAAGATTACGAACGGAGAGAACGGGCTCGGTCATGAACGCTGCATACTCATCGGAGTTTCGGGTTAAGCGCGTCACGCAGCCAGTCGCCGAGCAGATTGATCGACAGGATCAGCGCCGCGAGTGCGATTCCAGGGAAGGCGACGATCCACCATTCGCCCGCGAACAGATAGTTGTTGCCGATGCGGATCAGCGTGCCCAGCGATGGCATGGTCTCGGGCATCCCCGAGCCGAGGAACGACAGCGTCGCCTCGGTGATGATGGCGAGCGCGAGATTGATGGTGGCGATGACGAGAATCGGCCCCATCGTGTTCGGCAGCACGTGGCGCAACATGATCACCGGAGCGGGCAGGCCAATGAGCTGGGCGGCGGCGACATAGTCCTTGTTCTTCTCGACCATGACGGAGCCGCGCACGGTGCGGGCATATTGCACCCAAAAGCTCAACCCGATCGCGAAGACCAGGACAGCCAGCATGCTCATCTCGTCGAGCTTGTTGCCGAAGACCGATTTGGCGATGCCGTTGATCAGCAGCGCGATCAGGATCGCCGGGAATGAAAGCTGCACGTCGGCGATGCGCATGATCAGCCCGTCGACGGCACCGCCGAAATAGCCGGCCGTCAGCCCGAGCAGGATGCCGATCGCGCCGGAGAAGACGACGCCGAGCACGCCGACAAGAAGCGAGATGCGCATGCCGTAAAGGATCGCGGACAATACGTCCCGGCCTTGTTCGTCGGTGCCGAGCAGGAACGGACTCTGGCCGTCGGAGGTCCATAATGGCGAAATGCGCGAGTTCATCAGCTGGAGCTGCGCCGGGTCGAAGGGATTCTGGACCGACAGCACCGAGGCGAGGATCGCGACCAGGAAGAACAGCAGCGTCACCGCCGCTGCGACCATGGTGATCTTGGAGCGGCGAAATGAATAGAACAGATCGCTGTCGAGCGCGCGTTTGAACCAACCCGGCGCGTCGGCGCGCGGGCCGCGTTCTTCGACCTTGTGCGGGACGACGGCTTCGCTCATTCAATGTGCCCGGCTGATCGTCGAGCGCAGCCGCGGATCGACGATGGTGTAGAGGATATCAACCACGAGATTGATGGTGACGAAGATCAGGGACACCATCATCAGATAGGCGGCCATGATCGGGATATCGACATTCTGCACGGCCTGCACGAACAGCAACCCCATGCCGGGCCACTGGAACACGGTCTCGGTGATGATCGCAAATGCAATTACCGAGCCAAATTGCAGGCCGGCCACCGTGATGACCGGGATCAGCGTGTTGCGCAGCGCATGACCGTAATGGATGGCGCGGGTGGTGAGGCCGCGGGCACGGGCGAAGCGGATGTAGTCGGTGCGCATGACTTCGAGCATCTCGGTGCGGACCAGGCGCATGATCAGCGTCATCTGGAACAAGCCCAGCGTGATCGAGGGCATGATCAGCGCCTTCAGTCCGGACAGCGTCAGCAGACCCGTCGTCCACCAGCCGATATGCACGACGTCGCCGCGCCCGAACGAGGGCAGCCAGCCGAGCGTCACCGAGAACAGGTAGATCATGAGAATGCCGATCAGGAAGGTCGGCAGCGAGATGCCGATCAGCGAGATCGCCTGGAACGCGTGTGTGAGCCAGCTGTCGCGGCGAAGCGCCGAATAGACGCCCATCAGGATGCCACAGAGCATCGCGAAGATGGTGGCGCAGATCGCGAGCTCCAGGGTCGCGGGCATCCGCTCCATCAGAAGATTGCTGACAGGCAGGCGGAATTGGTAGGAGACGCCGAACTTGAACTGCGCAGCGTTGCCGATATAGCGGCCGAACTGCACGATCACGGGATCGTCGAGGCCGAGCGATTTGCGGATCGCGGCACGTTCGGCGCCCGACGTGTCCATCCCGACCATCTGGTTCACGGGATCGCCGGCGAAACGAAACATCGAGAAGGAGATGATCCCGACGGCGATCATGACACCAATGGCCTGAATGGCCCGGCGCAGTGTGAAAGCGAGCATCTGTTCCTTTCACATTTCTTCAGTGGCACGCATCATTGCGTTAGCCCGAAATAGCAAGTCCCGGAAGCCAGGCTTCCGGGACTTCACAACTTGTCGACACCTACTCGTCCTGCTTGGTCGCCCAGTAGAGCATGACCATGTTGTCCGCACGCTGGGTCAACTTCACCTTCTTCGAGACGCCCCAGGCGAGCGCCTGCTGGTGCAGCGGGACGTAGGCCCAGTCCTTCATCGAGACCTCGAAGGCCTGCTTGATCAGGAGATCGCGCTTGCCCGTATCGGGTTCCACGAGAACCTTGTCGGCGAGCTCGTCGAACTGCTTGTTGCAATAGCCGGCGAGATTGGCTTCGCCGCGGTTCGGATCCTTGGGATCGTCCCGGCAGCCCATGATGTCGTGCAGTACGTTATGGGAGTCGAGCGTATCCGGGGTCCAGCCCAGCATGAACAGCGAAGTCTTGTAGCCGCCGGGCTTCAGCACCTTGGCGAAATACTGGGCCTTCGGCTGCGCCAGCAGGTCTACCTTGATGTTGATGCGGGCGAGCATGCCGACGACCGCCTGACATATCGCGGCGTCATTGACGTAGCGATCGTTCGGGCAGTCCATCGTCACCTCGAAACCATCAGGATAGCCGGCATCCGCCAGGAGCTTCTTGGCGGCGTCAGGATCGAGCTTCGGCCGGGTGAAGTCCTTCGACAGCGAAAAGATCTCCGGCGCAACCATCAGCGCGGACGGTGTGGAGAGCCCGCGCATGACGCGATTCTTGATCAAATCGATATCGATTGCCCGGTAGACAGCTTCGCGGACGCGAACGTCCTTGAACGGGTTCTTGCCCTTGACGTTGGAGTACAACAGCTCGTCGCGCGCCTGATCCATGCCAACGAAGATGGTGCGGAGCTCGGGCCCCGTCAGCACGGTGGCATTCGGACTCGCTTTCACGCGCTCGATATCCTGGACCGGAACCGGCTCGATCACGTCGACCTCGCCGGACAACAGCGCCGCGACACGCGTGGCCGGGTTGGCGATCGGCGTGAAGACGATCTCCTTCAGATTATGTTCCGGCTTGCGCCACCAGTTCGGATTGGCCTTGAAGACGGTCTTCACGCCCGGCTGATGGCTTTCGATCGTGAAGGCGCCGGTGCCGTTCTCATGGAGCGAGGCGTAGCTCGGGGTCGTCGCGGCGGCAGGCGTCGGTGCCGTCGCATCGTTCGCCTCTGCCCATTTCTTGTCCATGATGTACCAGGTCGCCCACAGCGCCGTCAGGATGGGATTGGGCGAGGTCAGGACGAAATCGACGGTGTAATCGTCGATCTTGACCACCTTGGCATCGGCGGGAACGCGGCTCTGGAAATTCGAACCTTTCGCCCGCACGCGCTCGGCCGAGAACACCACGTCGTCCGCGGTGAACGGGTCGCCGTTGTGGAATTTGACGTCCTTGCGGAGGTGAAAGCGCCAGCGTGTCGGCTCCGGCGTCTCCCAGCTTTCGGCGAGTGCCGGGACGATCTTCAGGTCCTTGCCGCGGGCAACCAGGCCCTCATAGACATGACCGAGATGCGCACTGGTGGTCGACTCGTTCAGCGTGTACGGGTCGAGCGACTTGAGCTCACCCTGGTTGGCGTAGCGCAGCGTCTGGCTCGACGCCGGCGAGACCGCCCACGCAAGCATACTGGCGAGCGTCGCCGCAAACAGACTTCGTCCGACTGACATTCTTGACCTCTCCACTCGCCCGCACCGTCATTTTTGATTGTTCGGCGGGGCTGATCGAACCATGTTGCCCAGAGTTCTCGACCCGTGCAAGCGCCATTCCAGCAAGGAACGCGCCAAGTTGCACCGCTGTGCAGCAATGCTGACCGGCATTGACGGGTGGATGGGCGCGGACGCGGCTGATTTTGATTGACCATATCCGCCGATCGGGGAAGCCGGTGGCTGCCACCGCCCTCAGGTCGCTTGCGTTGCACACCTTCTCGCGGCGATACTACGGACGGCCGCTCGAATCTCATCTGGAGGGGACATGAAAGTTAACATCGAAATCGACTGCACCCCCCTCGAGGCCCGCCAGTTCATCGGATTGCCGGATCTGGCACCGATGCAGACGGCGGTGATGGACAAGCTGCAGCAGCAGGTTCTGAGCAACATCGACAAGGTCTCGCCGGAGTCGCTGATCCAGAGCTGGTTCACCTTCGATCCAAAGCTCGCCGAGCGGTTTCAGGACATGTTCGTCACCATGGCCGGCCTCGGCGGCACCCGCAGCGGCGACAAGAAGAAATAATGCCGCCCGGTCCAGACGGGCCGCAGACCCCGGGCCGGCTTCGTCCGCCCGGCCTTGCTTTGCTGCTCGCCGAAGCCCGTGGGTTGCTCGAACTCAACGCCAGCCTGCTGCTGTCGCCGGTCCTGATGCGGGCGCCCAAAGGCGATGGCCATCCGGTGCTGGCGCTGCCGGGCTTCCTCGCCAGCGACCTCTCGATGGCGCCGATGCGGCGCTATCTCAGCGAGCTCGGCTATGAGGCACATGCCTGGCGGATGGGCCGTAATTTCGGCGGGTTCGGACGGATGCGGGATTCGTTGCGCGCCCGTCTCGCCGAAATCCATGCTGCGAGCGGACGCAAAGTCAGCCTGGTCGGATGGAGTCTGGGCGGCGTCCATGCGCGCGATCTCGCGCTGCAGGCGCCCGACATGGTCCGCAATGTCATCACGCTCGGCAGCCCTTTTGCCAATGACATACGAGCGACCAATGCGACGCGGCTCTACGAGATGATGTCCGGCGAGCGTGTCGAGGATTTCGCCGAGCTGCGGGAGGCGATCGCGGGCGATCTTCCGGTGCCGGCGACGTCGATCTATTCGCGCGCCGACGGCATCGTGAACTGGCGGACCTGCCTGCTGCGTCCCTCCGACCGCGCCGAGAACATCGAGGTGCATCTGGCGAGCCATATCGGGCTTGGGGTGAACCCCGCGGCGCTGTGGGCCGTGGCAGACCGCCTTGCGCAACCGGAGGGAGAGTTCTGGCCATTTGACAGGGCAGGGCCGTTTGCCATTGCATATGCCCCGCCGGAACAGGCAGTATCGGCCTGACGAGAAGCGCCGCCTAAGGCGCCCGTCAAATACTCGGGAGGGAACCATGGCTGACGGTAAGAAACTGTCGTCGCTGGACGCGTCGTTTCTCTATCTGGAAACGCCGGAAATGCCGATGCATGTCGGGAGCATGGCGATCTTTCGCCTGCCGGACGACTACAAGGGCGACTTCTTCGAAGATTTCAAGGCGATGATCGTCTCGCGCCTGCACGTCGCGCCGATCCTCAAGGCGCGCCTGGAGAAGGCGCCGCTCGACATCGATCATCCCTCCTGGGTCGAGGACGAACAGTTCGACATCGATCGTCACATCTTTCGCGCCAGCCTGCCGCAGCCGCGCGACCGCGCCACGCTTGAGCGCATCGTGGGCTGGATGCACGCCAAGCTCTTGAACCGCGCCCGCCCGCTCTGGGAGTTCTACGTGTTCGAGGGCATGAAGGACAACGAAGTCGGGCTTTATTCGAAGATGCATCATGCCGCCATCGACGGCGGCGCCGGTGCGGCGCTGACCAACATGATCTACGATATCTCGCCGATCCCGCGGAAGGTCGATCCGCAGACCGCGGGAGCGAAGCCCGGGCAAGAGCCGCGCGACATCGCGGCGAACCTGGTCGATTCCTACCAGCAGCTCTTCACCCAGCCGCTCGATGCATCTGCGGCCGCGAAGAACCTGCAACTGCCGCGCACCGGCAAGAGTGACATCGGTTCAATCCTGTTCGACAATGCGATGTACCAGATCGAGAGTGCGGTACGCTTCGCCGGCAACATCCCGACCATGGTCAAGAGCGTCTCGGACGTGCTCGGCAAGATATCCGATCCAAAATCGCGCGAGAGCCTCGCCAGCATGGTGTCGCCACCGACCATGCTCAACAAATCGATCTCGTCCGAGCGCAGCTTCGCCGGCGTCTCGATCTCGCTGTCGCGATCCAAGGCGCTGGCCAAGCAGGCCGGCGGCAAGCTCAACGATGTCGTGCTGGCCCTCGCCTCCGGCGTGGTCCGGCGCTACCTGCAGCAACACGGAACGCTGCCGGCGAAGTCCTTGACCGCTGCCGTGCCGATCTCGCTGCGCGAGGAGGGCAACACCGAGGCCAACAACCAGGTGTTCGGCATGATCTGCTCGATCGCGACCAACATCGACGATCCCAAGGCACGCCTGGAAGCCATCATCGCGCAATCGACCAAGTCCAAGGAGATGTCGCATCCGCTGCGGGCACTGATGCCGCAGGTCTCCAACATCTCGATGCTGGGCGCGCCGATCATCGTTCAGATCATGGCGCTGCTCTACAGCCGCTCCGATTTGTCGAATGTGCTGCCGCCGGCTGCGAACATCACGGTGTCCAACGTGCCGGGGCCGCGGCAGACGCTCTACGCCGCGGGCGCGGAGCTGTTGCACATCTTTCCGGTGTCGATCTCGACGCACGGGCAGGCGCTCAACATTACGGTGCAGAGCTATCGCGACCAGCTCGATTTCGGCTTCATCGTCGGCGCCAACATCATTCCGCACGTGCAGGTGATGTGCGACATGCTGCCGGAGGAGTTTGCCGCGCTGGAGGCTGCCTATGCTTCGCCCGCGGCGGACATCAAGGGCGCCGCTGAGTAGGAATGTTCCGATGATTGAAATGCCACCGCTCAAGTTCGTGCAGACGAACGGAATCCGCATGGGCTATTACGAGGCGGGCCCGGTCACGGACAAGCCGCCGATCGTGCTGTGCCATGGCTGGCCCGAGCTTGCTTTCTCCTGGCGTCACCAGATCAAGGCGCTGAGCGAGGCCGGCATCCGCGTGATCGCGCCGGACCAGCGCGGCTACGGCGCGACCGACCGGCCAGAGCCGGTCGAGGACTACGACATCGAGCACCTGACCGGCGATCTGGTCGGATTGCTCGACCATCTTCAGATCGACAAGGCGATCTTCGTCGGCCATGACTGGGGTGGCTTCATCGTCTGGCAGATGCCGCTCCGGCACATCGACCGGGTCGCCGGCGTGGTCGGCATCAATACGCCTCATACCAACCGCGCCTGGGCTGATCCGATCGAGCTCCTGCGCGCGCGCTTCGGCGAAAAGATGTATATCGTGCAGTTCCAGGACCCGGCGCGTGAGCCTGACAGGATCTTTGGCAGCCGCGTCGAGCAGACCTTCGATGCCTTCATGCGCAAGCCCGTACCGCGCCCGGCAGATGCTCCGGCGGAGGAAGTCGTCGCGGGTGTCGGTGCTTCGCCGCGACTGAACCTGGCATTCCCGCAGATGATCGCAGGCTACGATGCGAAGCACGATCCGCGCACGCCGATCCTGTCGCCGGAAGAGAAAAAGGTGTTCGTCGACAATTTCACCAGGACAGGCTTCACCGGCGGCATCAACTGGTACCGCAATATGTCCCGCAACTGGACGCGCGCCGAAGGGCTCGATCATACGGTGCGCGTGCCGTCGCTGATGATCATGGCCGAGAACGACGCGGTGTTGCCACCGTCTTCTGCCGATGGCATGGACAAGCTGATCCCCGATCTGGAAAAATATCTGGTCCGCGACAGCGGCCATTGGACGCAGCAGGAGAAGCCGGAAGAGGTCAGTGCGAAGCTGATCGAATGGCGTAGAAGGCGGTTTGGCTAGCTGATCATTGCGAACTCGTCATTGCGAGGAGCGAAGCGACGAAGCCAATTCAGTCTGCCTCCGCGGACATATTTCTGGATTGCTTCGCTTCGCTTGCAATGACGACATTGAAGCAGGGGGACTACATTTCGATGTCATCCAAGAACCGTCTGGACCCGATCCCGCAGCCGCCGACCAAGCCGGTGGTCGGCAACATGCTGTCACTGGATTCGGCCGCGCCGGTGCAGCATCTGACCCGGCTTGCCAAGGAGCTGGGGCCGATCTTCTGGCTCGACATGATGGGCTCGCCGATCGTGGTCGTCTCCGGCCACGATCTCGTCGACGAGCTCTCGGACGAGAAGCGCTTCGACAAGACAGTGCGCGGTGCCTTGCGGCGGGTGCGCGCGGTCGGCGGCGACGGCCTGTTCACCGCCGACACCAGGGAGCCAAACTGGAGCAAGGCGCACAACATCCTGCTCCAGCCCTTCGGCAACCGCGCCATGCAATCCTATCACCCGAGCATGGTCGACATCGCCGAGCAGCTCGTGGGCAAGTGGGAACGGCTCAATGCCGACGACGAGATCGACGTCGTCCATGACATGACGGCGCTGACGCTGGATACGATCGGCCTGTGCGGCTTCGACTACCGCTTCAATTCGTTCTACCGGCGCGACTACCATCCCTTCGTCGAGTCGCTGGTGCGCTCGCTCGAAACCATCATGATGACGCGCGGCCTGCCGTTCGAGCAGCTCTGGATGCAGAAGCGGCGCAAGACCATGGCCGAAGACGTCGACTTCATGAACAAGATGGTCGACGAGATCATTGCGGAGCGCCGCAAGGGAGGCGAGGCGACCGACGATAAGAAGGATATGCTTGCGGCGATGATGACCGGGGTCGATCGCTCGACCGGCGAGCAGCTCGACGACGTCAACATCCGCTATCAGATCAACACGTTCCTGATCGCGGGCCACGAGACCACCAGCGGCCTGTTGTCCTGCACGCTGTATGCGCTGCTCAAGCACCCCGACATTCTCAAGAAAGCCTATGACGAGGTCGATCGCGTCTTCGGTCCCGACGCCAACGCGAAGCCGACTTATCAGCAGGTGACGCAGCTGACCTACATCACCCAGATATTGAAGGAGGCGCTGCGGCTGTGGCCGCCGGCGCCGGCCTATGGCATCTCGCCGCTGAACGACGAGACCATCGGCGGCGGCAAGTACAAGCTCCGGAAAGGCACGTTCACCACCATCCTGGTGACCGCTCTGCATCGCGATCCCTCGGTCTGGGGTCCGAACCCCGACGCGTTCGATCCGGAGAATTTCAGCCGGGAGGCGGAAGCCAAACGGCCGATCAACGCCTGGAAGCCGTTCGGTAACGGCCAGCGCGCCTGCATCGGCCGCGGCTTCGCCATGCACGAGGCTGCGCTCGCGCTCGGCATGATCCTCCAGCGCTTCAAGCTGATCGACCACCAGCGCTACCAGATGCATCTGAAGGAAACACTGACGATGAAGCCGGAAGGCTTCAAGATCAAGGTCCGTCCGCGCGCCGATCGCGAGCGCGGTGCCTATGGTGGACCTGTAGCGGTGTCGTCGGCGCCGAAGGCCCCGCGTCAGCCCACCGCGCGTCCCGGCCACAACACGCCGATGCTGGTGCTCTACGGCTCCAATCTCGGCACTGCCGAGGAGCTGGCGACGCGGATGGCCGACCTGGCCGAGATCAACGGCTTTGCCGTGCATCTGGGTCCGCTCGACGATTACGTCGGCAAGTTGCCGCAGGAGGGCGGCGTGCTGATCATTTGCGCCTCCTACAACGGCGCGCCGCCGGACAATGCGACGCAATTCGTCAAATGGCTCGGCGACGAGCTGCCGAAGGATGCGTTTGCCAATGTGCGATACGCCGTGTTCGGCTGCGGCAACAGCGACTGGGCCGCGACCTATCAGTCGGTGCCGCGCTTCATCGATGAGCAATTGTCGGCGCATGGTGCGCGCGCGGTCTATCCGCGCGGCGAGGGCGATGCGCGCAGCGATCTCGACGGCCAGTTCCAGAAATGGTTCCCGGCGGCCGCCCAGGTCGCGACCAAGGAATTCGGCATCGACTGGAATTTCACCCGGACCGCGGAGGACGATCCGCTCTACGCGATCGAGCCGGTCGCGGTGACCGCCGTCAACACCATCGTCGCCCAGGGCGGCGCGGTGGCCATGAAGGTGCTGGGCAATGACGAGCTTCAGAACAAGGCCGGTTCCAATCCGTCAGAGCGTTCGACGCGCCACATCGAGGTGCAGCTGCCATCCAACATCAACTACCGCGTCGGCGATCATCTGAGCGTGGTTCCGCGCAACGACCCGACGCTGGTGGATTCGGTTGCCCGTCGCTTCGGCTTCCTGCCGGCCGACCAGATCAGGCTTCAGGTCGCCGAAGGCCGCCGCGCGCAATTGCCGGTCGGCGATGCCGTGTCGGTCGGCCGTCTGCTCAGCGAGTTCGTCGAGCTCCAGCAAGTGGCGACGCGGAACCAGATCAAGATCATGGCCGAACACACCCGCTGCCCGGTGACCAAGCCGAAGCTGCTGGGCTTTGTCGGCGATGAGGCTGAGCCACTCGAGCACTATCGCGGCGAGATTCTGGCCAGGCGAAAATCGGTGTTCGATCTGCTGCTCGAATATCCGGCCTGCGAATTGCCGTTCCACGTCTATCTGGAAATGCTCTCACTACTGGCGCCGCGTTATTATTCGATCTCGTCCTCGCCGTCGGTCGACCCAGTTCGTTGCAGCGTCACGGTCGGCGTGGTTGAAGGACCGGCCGCCTCCGGCCGCGGCACCTACAAGGGTATCTGCTCGAACTACCTCGCCAATCGACGCGCGGGCGACGTGATCCATGCAAGCGTGCGTGAGACCAAGGCCGGCTTCCGGCTCCCGGACGATCCATCCGTGCCGATTGTCATGATCGGCCCGGGCACGGGACTGGCGCCGTTCCGCGGCTTCCTCCAGGAGCGCGCTGCGCGCAAGGCCAAGGGCGCCGCGCTCGGCCCGGCCATGCTGTTTTTCGGCTGCCGGCATCCCGACCAGGATTTTCTCTACGCGAACGAGTTAAAGGCGTTGGCAGCAAGCGGCCTCACCGAGCTGTTCACAGCGTTCTCACGAGCGGAGGGCCCGAAGACGTATGTGCAGCACGTCCTCGCCGCGCAGAAGGACAAGGTCTGGCTGCTGATCGGGCGGGGCGCGATCGTCTATGTCTGTGGCGACGGCAGCAAGATGGAGCCCGACGTGAAGGCGGCGTTGGTCGCGATCCATCGCGAGAAGAGCGGCAGCGATGCCGCCACGGCCGCGCGCTGGATCGAGGAGATGGGCGCGAAGAACCGGTATGTGCTGGACGTGTGGGCGGGAGGGTAGGCCGGTTCGTAGCCCGGATGGAGCGCAGCGAAATCCGGGGCGATTTTTCCTCACGCGCGCTTCCCGGATTGCGCTTCGCTCCATCCGGGCTACGAAGCTACGAAGGAAATCGTGTTAAAGGTTCCGCATGATTCCCTGGGAAAAGATCGACACCGCCAAAATCCCCGGCTCCGATGAAGAGCTTCGCCTGATGCGGCGAGGCAAGGAGTTTTCCATCAAGCTGGGCACCAACGAGTTGATGAACAACCGCCTCTCGGGCTCGGAAGCCGCGCTCGCCACGCTCGCAGCGAAGCAGATCGAGACGGTCGCAAAACCTGTCGTCCTCATCGGGGGCCTGGGCATGGGTTTTACTCTGCGTGCGGCGCTGACCGTGCTCGGAAGCAAGGCGAAGATTGTGGTCTCCGAGCTCGTGCCGGCGGTGGTCGCCTGGGCGCGGGGCCCGATGGCGCAGGTGTTCGGCGACAGTCTCGATGATGTCAGGGTGAGCATACGGGAAACCGACGTTGGCGAAATCATCCGGGCGCAGCGGTCGGCATTCGATGCCATCCTCCTCGACGTCGACAACGGGCCAGAAGGGCTGACCCGGAAGGGCAATGATGCGCTCTACAATGCGAGCGGATTGAAGGCAGCGAAGACGGCGCTGCGGCCGGGAGGCGTGCTCGCGGTCTGGTCCTCGGGGCCCAACCCGGCCTTCACCAAGCGGCTCGACAGCGCCGGCTTCGAGGTCAACGAAGTCAATATCCGCGCTACCGGAAGAGGCGGTGGCGCACGTCACGTGATCTGGATGGCCAGGAAGAGCTAGGCGGCTATTTGTAACCCGGATGAGCGCAGCGAAATCCGGGACGGTCGATCCGCGCAAGAACCCGGATTGCGCTGCGCTCCATCCGGGCTACGGCTCCGAGCTAGAACATCGTGTTGTTGTTCGCCGGATTTTCCGGGATCGGTTGAACGACGTCCCAGTGTTCGACGACCTTACCGTTCTCCAGCTTGAAGATGTCGACGATCGCGTTGCCCCTGCTGCCGGGCTCGCGAACCGCGTGAATGTGCAGGATCACGTAGTCGCCATCCACGAAGCTGCGCTTGATCTCGCTGTGCGAGTTCGGGAATTTCTCCCGGAGGAAGCCGATGAATTTTCGGAAGCCGTCCGGACCATCTGCCGCGTTTGGGTTGTGCTGGACGTAGCGGTCGCCGACATGGGCGAGGGCTGCATCGGCGTCCTTTTGGTTGAGCCCCTTCTCGTAGAACGCAAGCACAGTTTTGCGATTGGCTTCTTCTTGCGCGCTACCCGCCATCGCGACGCCACCGGCGAGGGACAGCGTGAGGACTGAAGCGGCGACGATTGCGGCTGACCGGACGATGAGATGCATGTGAACTCCGAGAGGCCGCAGCCTCTTTGTTGGCGAGTGAGGTTCTCGGCGATTGAAGGACGCCTGTATAGCTTTCGTTCCGGCACGCGTTAAGAGAGTAACCGGCAGCTCACATGGTCACCGCGAGGAGACCTTCTGTGCCGATCAATCTACGCCGCCTGCGCCGCTGCGCCATGCGCGTGCTTGGCGATGGCGCCGATGATCTCCGGCCAGAACCGCATCGGCAGCGCGTGGCCCATGCCGTCGATCATCAGCAGCTTGGCGCCCGGAATTGACTCTGCCGTGTCCCTGCCGCCCTCGGGGCGGACCAGCGGATCGACGGTGCCGTGGATCACGAGCGTCGGCGTCTTGACGCCGTGCAGCCGCTCCTTGCGGCTGCCGGAGGCGAGCACGGCGCGGAGTTGCCGGCCGACGCCGGCCGGATTGAGCCCCCGCGCGAACACGCGCTCGGCACGACCGGGATCGAGCGCCTCTTCCTCCGGAAAGGACCCGGCCCGCAACACGTTCCAGGTTTGGCCGTAACGGGCGATAAACTCCTCCTTGCTGCGCGGCGGCGGCGCCATCAGCATCGCGGCGGCCTCACGTGTCGGGGGCGGCACGCGCGGATTGCCGGTCGTCGACATGATCGATGTCAGTGAGCGCACGCGCTCGGGAAACGACAACGTCACTTCTTGCGCAATCATGCCGCCCATGGACGCCCCGACCAGATGCGCCGACTTGATGCCGAGTGCGTCCATCAGCCCGACCGTGTCTTTCGCCATGTCGATCAGCTTGTAGGTGGCCGCAACGGGAATCCTGAGGAAGCGGAGCTTCAACAGCTCGAGCGGCGTCAGACGCTTGCCGCCTGCGAGATGGCTCGACTTGCCGATGTCGCGATTATCGAACCGGATGACGCGAAAGCCGCGCGCGGCGAGCTGCTCGCAGAACGCATCGTCCCAGTGGATCATCTGGGCGCCTAACCCCATGATCAGCAGCAGCGGCTCGGCACTGTCGTTGCCGAAAGTCTCGTAACAGATGTCGATGCCGTTGGCGTGGACGGTTTGCGGCGGCTGATAGGCGTTCACGGGTGCGTTCCCTCGGCTTTTGATCAGTGCTGTATCGCACGGTTTCTCCTCGCGATGAAGCCGCGTCCGCGACACCGGACCCGCTGCTTGCCGGTTGACCGGCACCGCGCAACGGTGTGGTATGGCGAAAAAGGAAGGGCATCGAAGCTCTCGATCTCAGGAGGACGCCGATGACCGACAAGAGCAATGACCCCGTTGCCATGTGGCAGAAGATGATTGGCGAGATGGAGAAGGGGTTCAACTCCTTCGCCAATCAGGCCATGTCATCGCCCGAGTTTTCGCAAGCCGTGAACCGAGCCGGCGGCGTTGCTGCAGGTGCTCAGAAGCAGCTCGGCGACCTCATGGAGAAATATCTGGTCTCCATGAATCTGCCGAGCCGGGACCAGGTCACCGGCCTTGCGGAACGGCTGCAGTCCATCGAAGGACAGATCGGTGAGATCAAGTCGATGCTGAGCCAGATGGCGGCAAGTTCCGGCATTTCTCAGGGCTCCGATACTGCATTGCGCCCGCCGCGCACCAAGCGGCCGCCATCAGAAGGCGGAGAGCAGACATGAATGCACCCGCCGGATTAGACTTCGCAGGGATCCCGGAGCGCATCCAGTCCGAGGTGCAACGCGCCATCCAGCGCAGCATCAAGGGCGTCGAATATTTCTCGACGTCCGGTCCCACGCTCGGCTCGACGCCGAAGGACGTGCTGCATTCGCGCGGGACGATGAGCCTCTACCATTATCGGCCGATGTCCGACGAGATCTATCGAATTCCGATCTTGATCGTGATGGCGACCACCAATCGCGGTTACATTCTCGACCTCGTGCCCGGCCAGAGTTTCATCGAGTTCCTGTTGAAGCGCGGCTACGACGTTTACATGCTCGACTGGAGCGCGCCACGGCCGGAGGAGAAGAGCCTCCGCATGGAGGACTATGTCCTCGACTTCATCCCGGACTGCATCCGCCGCGTGCAACAGGATTCCGGCGAACAGGACGTCTCCGTCATCGGCTATTGCTTCGGCGGCGTGCTGTCGCTGCTCTACGGCTCGATCCACAGAGACGGGCCGATGAAGAATTTGATCTGCTTCACCACGCCGATCGACTTTCGCGAGATGAAGCTGTTCTCGAACTTCTCCGACCGTCGCTATTTCGATGTCGATCGCCTCGTCGACAGCGTCGGCAACGTGCCGCCCGAGATGATCCTGTCGTCGTTCGAGATGCTGCGCCCAGCCTCGCGTACCGTCAGCCAGATCCAGCTCTGGGAAAACATCTGGAACGACGAGTTCGTCAAATCCTACCGGATGTTCGACCGCTGGGCGACCGACACGCTGCCGCTGGCCGGCGAGTATTTCCGCACCATCACCAAGGACCTGATGTGGGACAACAAGCTGTTCAACGACACCATGTCGGTCGGCGGCCGTGCGGCGAAGCTCGAGGACATCAAGGTGCCGTTCCTGCATGCGGTCGCCGAGCATGACCACATCGTGCCGTATGAGGCAGCAAAGCACCTGATCGCCAAGATCGGGTCCGAGGACAAGGAGGAGGTGATGCTGAAGGGCGGTCACGTCTCGCTCGTCGCCGGCGCCAATGCGGTGAAGCGGCTATGGCCGAAACTGGATTCCTGGCTGGGGAAGAGATCGACATGAGTGAGCAGCGTTCCTATCCGCGTCACGTGAAGACGGACGCCGGCGATATCGAGATCCGCCTGATGTCGCCGGCGGACGAAGCCGCGGTGCTCGCCTTCGGCAAGGGCCTGCCGACCCACGACCTGTTGTTCCTGCCGCGCAACATCAGTGAGCCGAAGGTGCTCTCCGCCTGGGTCAAGGAGATTGAGCGGGGCGCGATCACGAGCCTGCTCGCGGTCAGGGGCGGCGCGGTCGTCGGTTGCGGCACGCTGGTGCGCGACCCGCACTCCTGGTCGCCCCATGTCGGCGAGATCCGGATGGTGGTTTCGCTCGACGTGCGCGGAAAGGGAGTGGGCCGAACGCTGTCGCAGGAGACCTTCGCACTCGCGCTCGGCGCCGGCCTCGAAAAGCTCTCGGTCCAGATGACGGTCGATCAGCAGGCGGCGATCACGCTGTTTGAGAGCCTCGGCTTCAAGGCCGAGGCACTGTTGCGCGATCATGTCCGCGACGTCGACGGCAAGACCCACGATATCGTCGTGCTCGGGCACAACATCGCGCAGGTCCAGGCCCAGATGGAGGCCTATGGGCTGCCTGGCGCCGTCCAGCACTGAGAACCTCTGAGCGGGTCCCCGGGAACCCGGATGGTCAGGGAGGCGCCAGATTGCCTCTCATTAAGGCCGTTCACAGTTTCGTGATATCGCAGTGCAATATGGATATTGCATCGCACAATTAACTATGCCATATAAGCCGTGCCCCGGGCCACAACCGGACGGGGTGAGCCCATAGCTCAACCAATGAGGATGGAGAGACCCCAATGACCACCGAAACCAACACCGCTTTCGAAGGCTTCAAGGACGCGTTCAAGAACATCCAGAACCTGGAAGTTCCCGAGGCCGCCCGCGAGTTCGTCAAGAAGTCCGCCAATACCGCCAAGGACCGTGCTGCCGAGGTGTTCGCGGGCTCCGAGCGCGTGACTGCCGCCGTCGAAAACGCGGTGACCGAGTCCGTCACCGAAGCCGGCAAGATCAGCCGCAACATCCAGCAGGCGATCTACGAGGACGCCGACGCGTTCTTCGCGGGCATCGACAAGCTCGCGTCCGCCAAGTCGTTCAGCGAAGCTGTCGAGATCCAGTCCGGCCTGCTCCGCGCCCGCGGCGAAGCGTTCGTCTCGCGCGCCAAGGCGACCACCGACTATTTCGGCAAGCTCGCCGCCAACGGTGCGAAGTCCGCTCAGGACAATTTCGCCAAGGTCTACAACAAGACCGCCTGATCTGCCTGAGACGAAAAACTGAATTTGAGGCCCGCTTCGGCGGGCCTTGTTTTTTGCGCCGCGTCATCATCGGTCGTCATTCCGGGGCGCCCAAAGAGCGAACCCGGAATCTCGAGATTCCGGGTCCGGTCCTGCGGACCGTCCCGGAATGACGTAACCTTGGTGAATCATGACTCCACCCGCCACCTTCTCCTTCGATTCCCCCGGCGACGCAGAACGCGCGGCCGAATTGCGCCGCGTGAAAGCGCTGGCGACGCTGGTGCTGGGCTCGACGCTTGTCCTGTTCGTCGTCGCGAAATGGCTGCTGCCCGTGCATCCCGTGTTCGGATTCATCGCAGCCTTCGCCGAAGCCGCGACCATCGGCGGGCTCGCCGACTGGTATGCGGTGGTCGCGTTGTTCAAGCGTCCACTCGGCCTACCGATCCCGCACACGGCGATCATCCAGAGCAACCAGGCCCGTATCGCCGACAAGCTCGGCGAATTCATCCAGGTGCATTTCCTCGAGGCTGCTCCCGTTGAGGCCAAGCTGAACGAGATCGATTTCGGCTCCTTCGTCGCCGACTGGCTGCGCGATCGCAAGCGTAGCGATGACCTCGCGCGCTTTGCGCTGCGCCTGCTGCCGGAGGCGGTTTCTGCGACGGAAAGCTCGGGCCTGATGACCTTCATCCTTCGCCGCATGTCATCGCAGCTCCAGGCGATCGACCTCGCGCCGCTCGCGGCCGGCACGTTGCGCGGCTTCGTTGCCGAGGGACGCCACCAAATCCTGTTCGACGATCTCCTGCGCGTGATGCACGAGACGCTGAACCAGACCGAGACGATGGCGATGATCCGCGAGAAGGTGCGCGCGGAATTGCCGACCCTGCTCAGGCTCTACCGGGCCGACAAATTTCTGGTGAACAAGATCGTGGCCTCCGCCACCGCGTTCTTCAATGAAGTGCGCAGCGATCCCAAACATCCGTTCCGCGGCGAGTTCGACCGCATGGTGCTGAGCTTCGTCGATCGGCTTGGCACCGACCAGGCCTATATCGACCGCATCGACGGTTTGAAGCGCGATCTGCTCGCGCGTCCCGAGCTCGCCGATCTCGCCCGCACCATCTGGGCCAACACGCGGTCCTTCATCGAGCGTAGTGCAAGCGGCGAGACGCAGGTGCTGCAGCATCATCTCGCCGGCATGTGTGTCGCGGCGGGCGAAGCGCTCGCCGGCGATGCCGAGCTTCGCGGCGAGATCAACAAGGGTCTGGTCGCGGTGCTGCGCAGTTTCGTCGCGGACCAGAAGAGCGGCGTTTCGACCTTCATCTCCGACCAGGTGAAATCGTGGGACATGGCGCAGCTGATTTCGCTGATCGAAATCAACATTGGCCGCGACCTGCAATACATCCGCTTCAACGGCTCGCTGATCGGCGGGCTCGCGGGCCTTGGGCTTTACTCCGTAGAATTCCTGCTTCGATTGTTGTGACTTTTGCGTCACGGACGCCAGCATTAACGCGCCGGCCTATTGTGGCCCCGGGTTTCACCCGCTTGAATGTCGGGAACCCGCTGCCTAGCTGATTCATGGTGCGCTGCGGAACGTTCGAACAGCTGGCGTGTTGGAATTCATACCCATTTGCCGGCCTCGCAGCCGGTGATCTTTTCAGCATTTCTTCCGAGGGACCATTGATGACCGCTACCGCCCAGACGCTGAGCCCGCCGTCTCGTACCCTGATGTTCCTGGAAGGGCGAGCGATCCACGAGTTCGGCGCATTCCTCGGCGCGCTGCCGCTGCTCAGCCTCGCGCCGCGCGGCGATGGGCACCCGGTGCTGGTGCTGCCGGGCCTTGTGGCCTCCGACGGGTCGACGCGCGCGTTGCGCACGTTTCTGTCGGGCAAAGGCTATGCGGTGAGCGGCTGGCGCCAGGGCCGCAATTACGGCCTGCGCGAGGGCGTGCAGCACGCGATGGTGGATCTGGTTCAGGAGCTGAGCGACAGGCATGGCCGCAAGATCAGCCTGGTCGGCTGGAGCCTCGGCGGTCTCTATGCGCGCCAGCTCGCCAAGATGATGCCCGACCGCGTACGCCAGGTGATCACGCTCGGCAGCCCCTTTGCCGGCGATCCGCATTCGACCAATGCCTGGCGCGTCTATGAATGGGCGAGCGGACGGAAGTCCGACGAGGTCGATCCGCAGTTCGGCGGCGATCTCGCCGTTCCGCCGCCGGTGCCGACCACGGCGATCTTCAGCCGCACCGACGGCGTCTGCGCCTGGCAGGGCTGCATGGAGAAGACGGGCGCGCAGACCGAGAGCATCGAGATCGAGAGCAGCCATTGCGGCATGGGCCACCATCCCGCCGCTGTCTTCGCGGTGGCTGATCGCCTTGCGCAGAAGGAAGGCAGCTGGCGTCCCTTCGACCGCAGCGGCTGGCGCAGCGTGGTCTATCCCGATCCGCATCGGTAGTTCTTTGCCTCTCCCCGTAAGAACGGGGCGAGGGAGAAGGCCGTCGCACCGGTCCATTGTCGCGCCCGCACCAAACGCGCTATGCCTCGCGCATGGCGCATCCGTTGTCCCGCATCATCGAGCAGCTCAAGCGCGAGCCGTCGCGCACCGGCTCTATCGTCATCACCGTGTTCGGCGATGCCATCGTGCCGCGTGGCGGCTCGGTATGGCTCGGCACGCTGCTGGAATTCTTCGAGAGCTTGGACATCGACAGCGGCGTGGTGCGTACCGCGATGTCGCGGCTTGCCGCCGATGGCTGGCTGACGCGCGAAAAGGTCGGCCGCAATAGCTTCTACCGCTTGGCTGACAAGGGCCGCCAGATCTTCGGGGCTGCGACACGCCATATCTACGATCCGCCGCCATCCGACTGGACCGGGCGCTTCGAGCTGCTTCTGATCGGCAATGGCGAGGATCGCGACGCTTCGCGCGAGGCGCTCCGCAATGCCGGCTTCGGCAGCCCGCTGCCGGGTGTCTGGGTCGCCCCGTCAGGCGTGGCAGTGCCGGACGAGGCCGCCGGCGCGATCCGCCTTGAAGTCTCGGCCGAGGATGACAGCGGCCGCCGGCTACTTAGTGCGAGCTGGCCGCTGGATCGCACTGCGGACGCCTATCTCAAGTTCATGAAGACGTTCGAGCCGCTGCGCGCCGCAATCGCGCGCGGCAGCGACTTGTCCGAGGCCGACGCCTTCACGGCGCGCGTCCTCCTGATCCACCATTACCGCCGCGTCGTGCTGCGCGATCCGCTGCTGCCCGAAAGCCTGCTTCCGGCGAACTGGCCGGGCAGGGCCGCCCGCGCGCTGTGCGGCGAGATCTATCGCGCGCTGCTTGCCCCATCGGAACAATGGCTTGATGGCCACGGAACCAATGAGAAGGGGCCATTGCCGCCGGCGCGAAAACTGCTGGAACGAAGATTTGAGGCTTGACCGTTATGTTACAGAAATATCTTGCATGAGATAATTCTTGTTATATATTGCCTCTCAATAAAACGGGAGGATGCGCATGTATACCCAGGCGCTGAACACGGCCGAGACCGATGATCGCGGCCTCGAGGATGCGGCCAAGGCTGCGCAGTTCCAGACGCGCATCGATGCCGAGGAGCGCATCGAGCCGAACGACTGGATGCCGGCGGCCTATCGCAAGACGCTGACGCGCCAGATCTCCCAGCACGCTCATTCCGAAATCGTCGGCATGCTGCCCGAAGGCAACTGGATCACGCGCGCGCCAAACTTGCGCCGCAAGGCTGCGCTGCTCGCCAAGGTGCAGGACGAGTGCGGCCATGGGCTTTACCTCTATGCCGCGGCCGAGACCCTCGGCACGTCGCGCGAAGAGCTGGTCGACGCCATGCTCGCGGGCAAAGCCAAATATTCCTCGATCTTCAACTATCCGACGCTGACCTGGGCCGACATCGGCACCATCGGGTGGTTGGTCGACGGCGCCGCGATCATGAACCAGATCCCGCTGTGCCGCTGCTCCTACGGTCCCTATGCCCGCGCGATGATCCGCGTCTGCAAGGAGGAATCGTTCCATCAGCGCCAGGGCTACGAGATCATGCTGACGCTGTGCCGCGGCTCGGACGAACAGAAAGCGATGGCGCAGGATGCCTTGAACAGGTGGTGGTGGCCGGTGCTGATGATGTTCGGCCCGCCGGATGCCACCAGCCAGCACAGCGACACCTCGACGAGATGGAAGATCAAGCGCTTCTCCAATGACGAGCTGCGCCAGAAATTCGTCGATGCCACCGTGCCGCAGGCGCAATATCTCGGCCTTACCATTCCCGATCCCGGCATGATTCAGGACGCCGACGGGCACTGGCGCTACAGCGAGATTGACTGGACAGAATTCAAGGAGGTGCTCGCCGGCAACGGACCGTGCAACCGTGACCGAATGGCCGCGCGCCGCAAGGCGCACGACGAAGGCGCCTGGGTACGCGAGGCGGCAGCTAGCTATGCCGCCAAGCGCGCGCAGCGTCGAACTGCACAAGCGGCAGAGTAGGGGAGATCACGATGGCCACGCCGAACACGCCGCTGTGGGAAGTCTTCATTCGCAGCCGCAACGGGCTCGCGCACAAGCATGTCGGATCGCTGCATGCGAGCGACGCCACCATGGCCCTGCAGGCCGCCCGCGACATCTACACCCGCCGCGGCGAGGGGCTGTCGATATGGGTCGTGCCATCCACCGAGATCACTGCGAGCGATCCCGCCGAGAAGGGCATGATGTTCGAGCCGGCGGAATCGAAGATCTACCGTCATCCGACGTTCTATGAAGTGCCTGAGGAAGTAGGACACATGTAGCTCTTTCTCCTCATGGTGAGGAGCCGCGAAGCGGCGTTGCGAACCATGAAGGCCCGTGACCCGCGGCCCATCCTTCGAGACGGCGCTTCGCGCCTCCTCAGGATGAGGTTGGAACAAGTGGATAGGACAGATGCCCGTCGCGAACATCCAGATCTCTGAAACGCCGCTGGTGCTCTACGCGCTGCGCCGCGCCGACGATGCGCTGATCCTCGGCCACCGGCTGTCGGAATGGTGCGGGCACGCGCCGATGCTGGAAGAGGACATGGCGCTCTCCAACATCGCGCTCGACCTGATCGGCCAGGCCCGCGAGCTCTACACCTACGCAGCCAAAGCCGAAGGCAAGGACAACGACGAAGACAAGCTCGCCTACCTTCGCGATGTCAGGCAGTATCGCAATCTGCTGCTCCTCGAGCAGCCGAACGGCGACTTTGCCCAGACGCTGGTGCGGCAGTTCTTCTATTCCGCCTTCGCCGATCTCTACTGGCGCGCCATGATGACCTCGCGCGATACGACACTCGCGGCCATTGCCGCCAAGTCGGAGAAGGAGAGCGCCTATCATTTGCGGCATTCCTCGGAGTGGATCATCCGGCTCGGCGACGGCACCGACGAGAGCCATGCCCGCGCGCAGGCTGCGATCGATCATCTCTGGGCGTTCACCGGCGAGATGTTTGCCGTCGACGACGGCGAGGGCGCCTTGATCCATGCCGGTATCGCCGTAGACCCAGGGACCTTGTGGGGTCGCTGGCTGACGACACTCTCGGATGTGATCGGCGAAGCAACGCTCAAGCTGCCG
Organism: Bradyrhizobium sp. JR4.3; assembly: GCF_040547695.1. Classification (NCBI taxonomy): domain Bacteria; kingdom Pseudomonadati; phylum Pseudomonadota; class Alphaproteobacteria; order Hyphomicrobiales; family Nitrobacteraceae; genus Bradyrhizobium; species Bradyrhizobium sp. JR4.3. The sequence continues at coordinate 163,990 of NZ_JBEPQF010000010.1, forward strand.
CAGAACGACTGGATGCAGCAGGGCGGCCGCGTGGGCCGGCACAGCGAGCATCTCGGCCATCTTCTCTCCCAGCTGCAATCGATACAGCGCACTTTCCCGGGGCAGACATGGTGACGGTGCTGGAGCCCCATAACGAACTGCGCCAACGGGCCTGGGACGCCGCGGCGAGCGTGGTCGATCCCGAAATTCCGGTTTTGACCATCGCCGATCTCGGCGTGCTCCGCGATGTCGTTGTCGACGGCGATCACGTCGAGATCGCTATCACCCCGACCTATTCGGGCTGCCCGGCCATGAATATGATTGCGCTCGAAATCGAGGTCGCGCTGGAGCGCGCCGGTTTCCATCGTCCAAAGGTCCGCACCGTGCTGTCCCCGGCCTGGACCACGGACTGGATGAGCGCAGAGGGCCGCCGCAAGCTTCACGCCTACGGGATCGCGCCGCCGCAGGCTTCGAATTCACGCCGCGCGCTGTTCGGCGAGCAAGCCGTTGTGTGCCCGCAATGCAGCTCGGCGGATACCGAGCTGCTGTCCGAATTCGGCTCCACCTCCTGCAAGGCGCTCTGGCGCTGCAGAGCCTGCCGCGAACCCTTCGATTATTTCAAGTGTCACTGATCATGTCAGCAGCCGCACCACGCTTCCATCGCCTGGCCGTCAACGACCTCCGCCGCGAGGCGTCGGACGCCATATCGCTGACATTCGCCATCCCGGCGGAGCTTGCGACCGACTACGCCTTCACACCCGGCCAATACCTCACACTCCGCACCATGCTGGATGGCGAAGAAGTGCGCCGCTCCTATTCGATCTGCTCCGGGCCCGACGACGGCGAGATACGCATCGCGGTCAAGAAGGTTGATGGTGGCGCGTTTTCGAGCTGGGCAGCGGACGATTTGAAGTGCGGCGACGCGCTGGACGTGATGACGCCCACGGGACGTTTCGGCGTGATCCCCCCGACGGGCGCTAGCCGCATCCATGTCGGCTTTGCCGCAGGCTCCGGCATCACGCCGATCCTTTCGATCGTCAAGGGCACGCTTGCGCGCGAGCCGGACAGCCAATTCTTCCTGTTCTACGGCAATCGCACGACGGACAACATCATGTTCCTCGAGGCGCTCGAAGAGCTCAAGGACCGGTTCATCGACCGGCTCTCGATCTTCCACGTCATCTCCGGCGAGGAACAGGACATTCCGATCCTGCACGGCCGGCTCGACGGCGACAAGGTGAGGGTGCTGCTGCGCTCGCTGGTACCAGCGGAAAGCGTCGACCACGTCTTCATCTGCGGTCCGTCCGGCATGAGCGAGGACATCGAGGCGACCTGCCGAGGGCTCGGCATCGCGGACGAGCGCATCCACGTCGAGCGCTTCGTATCGGAGTTCGGCGGCAAGCCGCGGCCGAAGAAGATCGTTGCGCCGGACGCGCCGCCGAAAGCGATCGCGTCGCTGATCATCGACGGCAAGCGCCGCGACGTGCCGGTCGCCGAGGACGAGGCGATCCTCGATGCCGCACTGCGCGCCGGAATCGATCTGCCCTTCGCCTGCAAGGGCGGCATGTGCTCGACCTGCCGTGCCAAACTGGTGGAGGGCGAGGCGCCGATGGACATCAACTACTCGCTGGAACCCTGGGAGCTGAAGGCTGGCTTTGTCCTGACCTGTCAGGCCAAGCCATCGTCGGAGCGGGTCGTGGTCGATTACGACCACGTTTGACAGTTTTAGCCAGGCAGCAGAACATCGTGTCCAAACAATCGGACGGGAGAAGCGCGTGAACGTCAAAGCCGCCTTGTCGCCCGAGGATGTTGCCCGCGCCTGCGCCAATGCGATGTGGGCGGAGGACGATGCCTCCAAAGGACTCGGCATGGAGATCGTCGAGATCGGACCAGGTTATGCGACGCTCGCCATGACTGTACGGCCGGACATGGTCAACGGCCAGCGCATCGCCCACGGTGGCTTCATCTTCACGCTGGCCGATTCCGCCTTCGCTTTCGCGTGCAACTCGCACAACGACCGCGTCGTGGCGGCGCAGGGCCAGATCACCTTCATCAAGCCGGGCAAGCTCGGCGATCGCCTCATCGCAAAGGCCCGCGAGGTTACGCGCGGCGGCCGCTCCGGCATCTATGACGTGCGCGTCACCGCCGGCGATACAGTCATCGCCGAATTTCGCGGGCATTCGCGGGTCATTCCCGGCAATTGGCTGCCGGCGCAGGATCAATAAAGAAAAGCAATGATACGGGGAAACGAGGATGGCTCTGACGAGGCTCAAGGAAGGTGGCAACGCCTATAAGGCCGAGCTGGATGCGCAAGAGCGCGCATCGCGCGACGAGATCATGGCGCTGCAGACGGAGCGGCTGGCCTGGTCGCTGAAGCACGCCTACGACAACGTCGCGCATTATCGCAAGGCCTTCGACGCGGCCGGCGTGCATCCGTCGGACTTTCGAGAGCTCTCGGACCTTGCGAAATTTCCGTTCACGGTGAAGACGGATCTGCGCGACAATTATCCCTTCAACATGTTTGCCGTGCCCCGTGAGAAGCTGGTGCGCGTGCATGCGTCCTCCGGCACGACGGGCAAACCGATCGTGGTGGGTTACACGCAACGCGATATCGACACATGGTCGGACGTGATGGCGCGCTCGATCCGCGCCGCCGGTGGCCGCACCGGCATGATCATCCACAATGCCTATGGCTACGGCCTCTTCACCGGCGGGTTAGGGGTGCACTATGGCGCCGAAAAGCTCGGCTGCACCGTGGTGCCGATCTCCGGCGGGATGACAGAACGACAGGTGCAGCTCATCAACGACTTCCGGCCCGACATCATCACGGTTACGCCGAGCTACATGCTTGCGATCCTCGACGAGTTCAAGCGCCAAAAGCTCGATCCGCGCCAGTGCTCGCTCAAGGTCGGCATCTTCGGCGCGGAGCCCTGGACCAATGCCATGCGCGGCGAGATCGAAGACGCCTTCGACATGGACGCGACCGACATCTACGGTCTTTCCGAGGTGATCGGGCCCGGCGTTGCGCAGGAATGTATCGAGACCAAGGACGGACTGCACATCTGGGAGGATCATTTCTATCCCGAAGTGATCGACCCCGACACCGGTGCGGTGCTGCCCGACGGGGAGAAGGGCGAACTGGTCTTTACTTCGCTCACCAAGGAAGCTTTTCCAGTGATCCGCTATCGCACCCGCGACCTGACGCGGCTGTTGCCGGGCACGGCGCGACCGGGCATGCGGCGGATGGAGAAGGTCACGGGACGTTCCGACGACATGATCATCCTGCGCGGGGTCAATCTGTTCCCGACCCAGATCGAGGAGGTTCTCCTCGCCACCGACTGGTGCGGCGGACATTTCATTCTGGAGCTGACCCGGGAAGGCCGCATGGACGAGCTGACCATCATTGCCGAGGCGCGGCCGGAGAGTTGGGACGGCCGGGGTCTCCTCGACCATGCGAGTCGGATCTCGACGCACATCAAGAACACCATCGGCATCAGCTCCAGGGTGAGCGTGGTTGCGCCGGCCACGCTGGAGCGCTCGCTCGGCAAGGCCAAGCGCCTCTACGACAAGCGGCCGAAGGATTAGGTCTTACCCCTCATGGTGAGGAGGCGCGTAGCGCCGTCTCGAACCATGCAGGCCAGGATGCTGCAATGCGGGCCTTCATCCTTCGAGACGCCGCTGGCGCGGCTCCTCAGGATGAGGGGAGGCAGGTTGACTTGGGTCTCTTCAAGGGCGACAAGGCCCGCGAGAAATCGCGGGTCTTTCCATGTCAACAGCCGTTCCCAAAGCCGTCGACGCGCGCTGCGTGCGCCTCAATGCCAAGGCCGAAAGCGCGGCTATGATCGCGCCGGCGGTCGAGCGTCAGACGCTTGCTCGCGGTCCGAATGATCTGCTGATCGAGATCAAGGCCGCTGCCGTCAATCCCTCCGACGTCAAGGCCGCGACCGGGCTGATGCCCTATGCCGTGTTTCCGCGCACGCCCGGCCGCGATTACGCCGGGGTAGTGATGGACGGGCCGGCCGGTACGATCGGCCGCGAGGTGTTCGGCTCCTCCGGTGATCTCGGCATTCGTCGCGACGGCACTCACGCCAGCCATCTCGTCGTTGAATCCGACGCGGTGGTGGAGAAGCCGAAGACCGTGTCCTGGGAGGAGGCCGCCGGCATCGGCGTGCCCTTTGTCACCGCGATGGAGGGTTTTCGCCGCGTCGGCATTCCAAAGCCCGGCGAAACGGTGCTGGTGTTCGGCGTCAACGGCAAGGTCGGGCAAGCTGCGGTGCAGATCGCGACCTGGCAGGGCGCGCGTGTCATCGGCGTGGTGCGCAAGGCGGAACCTTATGAGGGCCACACCAACGCATCCGTCGAGGTGATCGACGCTTCCGCGACCGACGTCGCGCCACGCGTGCGCGAGTTGACCGACGGTAGAGGCGCCGACATCGTCTTCAACACGGTCGGCGATCCCTATTTCCAGGCGGCGCACAAATCGCTCGCGCTTCGCGGCCGCCAGATCCTGATCGCCGCGATCGACCGCATCGTGCAGTTCAACATCCTCGAATTCTACCGCGGGCAACACACCTATGTCGGCATCGACACGCTCGGCCTGTCGTCGATCGCGACGGGCGCTGTGCTGCGTGACCTCGGCCAGGGCTTCGCGAGCGGGCACCTGAAACCGTTCCCCATCAAGGCGAACGCCGTCTATCCGCTCGAACGCGCGAAGGAGGCCTATGTCGCCGTTGCCGGCTCGTCGCGGGATCGCGTGATCCTGAAGCCTTGATGATGGAATCGTCCACCCAGCTCGTCATCCTCGCCGGCCTCGTCATTGGCCTGGTTTACGGCGCCGTCGGCCTGCTCAGCGGCTTCTGCCTGATGAGCAGCATGCGCGGCTGGCTATCGGACGGGGATGGGCGGTTGGTACGAACCTATGCGCTGGCGATCGCGGTCGCGACCGCAGCGAGCCAATTCCTCGCCGGCAACGGCATGGTAGATCTCGGCAAATCGATCTACCTGCAACAGTCCTTTTCGGTGCCGGTGCTGTTTCTCGGCGGACTTCTGTTTGGCTACGGCATGGTGCTGTCGAACGGCTGCGGTTCGCGCGCGCTGGTGCTGCTCGGTCGCGGCAATCTCCGCTCCTTCGTCGTGGTGGTCGTGCTCGCCATGGCCGCGCAGATGACGCTCAAGGGCCTGATCGCGCCGGCGCGCATCGCGCTGGTCCAGGCCTCGCAAACCACGGTCAACGTGAATTCGCTGCCGTCACTGTTGGCCGTGTTCGGTCCGGCTGAAGCGGTTTCGCGCGCGATGGCTGCTGCTGTCGTCGTCGTTGTGCTGATCCTGTTTGCTTTCGCGCACCCAGCGTTCCGGCGTTCGCCCGGCCAGATTGCGGCCGGCGTCATCGTCGGTCTCCTCGTCGCCGGAGGCTGGTTCGTCACCGGCTATCTCGGCGCGGATGATTTCAACCCCGTGCCGGTGACATCGCTCACCTTCGTCGCGCCGATCGCGGACAGCCTGCAATATGCCATGCTCTCGACCGGCCTGACGCTGAACTTCGGCATCGCGACAGTTGCCGGCGTCTTCGCCGGCAGTCTGGTCACCGCGCTTGCGACGGGCCGTTTCCATCTCGAAGGCTATTCCTCGCCACGCCACATGCTGCGATCGGCGGGTGGCGCCGCGCTGATGGGCATCGGCGGCGTGATGGCGTTCGGTTGTTCGATCGGACAAGGGCTCACCGGCGTGTCGACGCTCGCGCTGGGGTCGTTCGTCGCCGTCGCCGGCATCCTGCTCGGCACGACGGCTGGCCTGCGCGGGATGCTGCGCGTTCAGCCTCTCGCGGTGGCCTGACCGCGCAGCAGACGATCGCCGAGCGTTGCGAGGCCGATGCCGGTAACGATCAGCGCGGCCGCAATCACAAGACTCATGTCGATCGGCTCACCCAGCAGGATTGCAGCGCTAGCGATGCCGACGAGTGGCGTCCCGGTGGTGCCGAGTGACGTCGTCAGCACCGAGATGCTCTTGTTGACCATCGACATCGCCCAATAGGCCAGCGCCGTCCCGATCAAGCCGGAATACAGGAACAGCAGCACGAGCCTCCACGACCATTCCGCGTGCGGCAGGCCGTGCGTGACGGCCGCCGATCCCGTCAGCACGATCGTCGCCACGAGCACCTGCCAGATCAAAAGCTGGAGCGGGGACGCGATCCAGCGATGCGCGCGGATGTAGATGATGTTCGCGGCCCATGAAATCGCGGCCAGGATGATCATGCCGGCGCCGAGTACGACGTTGGTGTTGGTCCAGTCGATCGATGCCGGATTCAGGATCACGGCAAGGCCGATCAGCCCGAGCAAGGCGCCGGCCAGCTTTGGCGCGGTCAGCGTGTCCTTCCCGAGCAGCGGCGCGGCGATCGCGACCCAGAGCGGCGTGGTGTAGCCCAGCACGATGGCCTTGCTCGCCGGCAGGAAGCGCACACCAGTCGCAACCAGCACCGAGAACACCGTCATGTGCAGCAGTGCGACGCTGAGGATTACCGGAATGTCGCGCCGCTCCGGGATCACCAGATTGTTGCTCAATCCGAGGATCGCGAACAATCCGGCCAGCGCGATCCAGCTCCGGATTGCCGACGTCCACAGGGGCGGGAGGAACTGGACGAGCTGCTTCGTCACCGACCAGTTCACGCCCCAGGCCAGCACGACGATGAGGAACAGGCCGACGGCCGCGCGGGGGGAAAGGGAGTTCATCTCGGAGGTCCTTGAAGCAGTCCAGTCCAGCGAATAGCATCCCGCTTGGCACCTGAAAAAGTGCCAGATCGGAAAGGATTAAGGTGCCAGTTCCGGAAAGCATGATCTCCGCTCTGATCGACCTGAACCGGTCCGACGACGAGGGGCTGGTGGCTCAACTGACGAGCCAGCTCCGAAGCTTGATCGCGACGGGCCGTCTCGGCAAAGGCCGCACGCTGCCGTCGAGCCGCCGGCTTGCGAGCGATCTCGGCGTCTCGCGCAACACCGTCAGCTATGCGTTCGAGCAGCTCGCCGCCGAGGGATATCTCGAAGCCTCGCGCGGCCGCCGTCCGATGGTCACGGTCGACGGGGGCGAGCGCGTCGCAGAGGCGGGCGCCGTCGCATCTCGCATGCGCCCTGGCAAGCCGCGGCTTTCGCCCTGGGCGTCGAGCCTCACGCAGACCGACTGGCCGATGTCTTATCAGGCGCGACTAAGACCCTTGCGTCCCGGGCACGGCGATTTCAGGGAGTTTCCAAACGAGGTCTGGGCGCGTTGCCTGCGCCGCAGCGCCGTGCGCGCGGCGAAGCGCGAGCTCGGACCGGTCAACCGGACGCGCCTGCGCGAGGCGCTGGCGCATTATCTCGCGGCCAGCAGGGGTGTGCGCGCGACGGCGGATCAGATCCTGATTCTGCCGAGCGCACAGGCGGCGCTGACCTTGATTGCGGCTGCCCTCATCACGCCCGGCGACGACGTCTGGGTCGAGGATCCCGGCTACCCCGGCGCCGCAGCCGCCTTCCGCGCGTCCGGTGCGAACGTGATCGGGATGAGGTTGGACGAGCAGGGCATGCAGCGGATTCCGGGGATAGCGACCCCGACATTGATCTTCATGACGCCGTCGCATCAGCACCCGACCGGTCGCCTGATGTCGCTCTCGCGCCGCACGGAGTTTCTTGGCCTGAGCAGGCCCGGCAAGACCTGGATCGTGGAGGACGATTACGACGGCGAATTCCACTACGACAGCCGGCCGGTGCCGGCCTTGCAGGGACTCGATGCCCATGGCCGCGTGTTCTATGTCGGCACGTTCTCCAAGGTCATGACCTCGGACATCCGGCTCGGCTATGTCGTCGTACCGCGGGCCCTGGTCGGTACTCTCGAGATCGTACAGCGGCACATCGGACTGATCGCCGCGAGCCACATCCAGGAGGCGCTGGCCGAGTTCATTGCCGACGGGCATTTCCTGGCGCATCTGCGCCGGGTGCGCCGGATCTATCATGCCCGCCGTGATCACCTCGTGGAGGGATTGGAGCGCCATTTAGGCGAAGTGCTCGCGGCCGAAGTGCCCCCGGGCGGCATTCAGCTCGTCGCGCGCCTCAAGCGCGGTCGCGCCGATCACGCGGCGGTCAGGCGGTTGGTCGAAGCAGGCGTTGAAACGCGTGCCCTGTCTGGCTTGGCGCTGGGCAGGCCGCTCGACCACGGTCTGTTGCTCGGCTTCGCGGCCTGGCGCGAGAGCGAGATCACCGCGGCGCTGCGGACGATGGCGTCGTGCTTCTAGCGCACTCGCGCTATTCCACGGCCTTGGTCACGATACGGATTTCCGAGGTCAGCGTCCGGTGCACCGGGCACTTGTCGGCGATCTCCATCAATTTCTTGCGCTGCTCGGGATCGAGCGCGCCGTCCATCGCGATGTCGCGCTCGATCTGGTCGAGCATGCCATCGCGCGTCTCGCACTCCGCGCAATCTTTTGCATAGATCTTGGAATGCTTCAGTGAGACGGTAACACGATCGAGCGGCAGCGACTTGCGGTCGGCATAGAGGCGCATGGTCATCGAGGTACAGGCCCCGAGGCCAGCGAGCAGAAGATCATAAGGACCAGGGCCGGCATCCTCGCCGCCGGCGGCGACCGGCTCGTCCGCGACCAGACGGTGCGGTCCAACGGTGACGACCTGGTTGAATTTGCTCTTGCGGGTCTCCTGCACCACGACCCGGCGCGGTGCCTCGGGGAGATCCATCGCCTTCGCAGGTTTCGCCGTGTCGATGTACCGGCTCGCCCAGGCCGCGATCACGTCGGCTGCGTAGAGCGCGTCGGCCGGCTTGGTCAGGAGATGATCGGCATGATCGAGCGAGACGAAGCTCTTGGGATGCCGGGCGGAAACGAAGAGCTTCGTCGCATTATCGATGCCGACGGTATCGTCGAGCGGAGAATGCATGACCAACAGCGCCTTGTGCAGGCCGGTGACGTCCTTCATCAGCTCGTGCTCGGCGATATCGTCGAGGAATTCGCGTTTGATCCGGAACGGGCGTCCCGCAAGCGAGACTTCGACCTCACGTTGCGTGCGAATGTCGTCGAGATGCTCTTTGAACAGGCCGGTGACGTGGGCGGGATCGGATGGTGCCGCAATGGTCACAACCGCCTTGGCTTCCGGGATTTGTCCTGCTGCCGCAAGGATCGCGGCGCCGCCGAGGCTGTGACCGATCAGGATTGACGGCGCCTTGCGGACGCTACGCAGATGATCGGCCGCGCGCACGAGATCGGCCACGTTGGAGGAAAACGTCGAATTGGCGAAATCCCCTGCACTGGAGCCGAGCCCGGTGAAGTCGAAGCGCAGCACCGCGATGCCCTTGGCTGCGAGTGCGACCGAGATGCGTTTGGCGGCCAGCGTGTCCTTGCCGCAGGTGAAGCAATGCGCGAACAGCGCGAAGGCCCCGGGCTCGCCGTCCGGCAATTCGAGCGTGGCCGAAAGCTGATGGCCGCCTTCGCCCGTGAACTGAAAGCGTTCCGTCGACATGGGCTTCCCCCGTTCCTTGCTTGAACCTAATCGTCCGAATAGCGCTGCTCTGCCCAGGGATCGCCGCGATTATGATAGCCGCGGACCTCCCAGAAGCCCGGAGCGTCCTCGGTCAGGAATTCAATTGACTGAACCCATTTGGCGCTTTTCCAGAAATACAGATGCGGCACGACCAGCCGCACCGGGCCGCCATGTTCGTCCGACAATGGCTCACCGGACCAGCTATGGGCGAGCAATGCGTCCTCGGCGGCAAAGTCGTCCAGCGCGAGGTTGGTGGTGTAGCCGTCGTGAGAATGCAACACGACGAAGCGCGCGTCCTGGCGCGGCTGGCAGGCCGCGAGCAGCTCGCGCGTAGCGAGCCCCACCCACTCATTGTCGTAGCGCGACCAGGTGGTGACGCAGTGGATGTCGGAGGTGAACTGCGCCTGGTTCTGGGCGACGAACTCGGCAAAGGTCCAGAACACGGGGTTCTCGACCGCGCCATAGACATCGAGCCGCCAGCGCTCGCGCGAAACCGGCGGCACGACGCCGAGATCGAGCACCGGCCAGTCTTTTGTCAGATGCTGGCCGGGCGGCAGGCGCTGATCTTCCGGTCGCGCGATCTTGCCGGTCAAAAAACGGCCTTCGCGCGCCCATTTCTCCTTGGTGCGCGTCAGCTTGCTGTCGGGCGGCTCGTTGTCTTCGGCCATCGGCTACTCGTGGCGATGCATCGCGGAGGCGTGCTTGGTGTCGCGCATGGTGGAATAGATGATCAGTGACAGGCAGATGACGCCGGCGAGATAGTAGTAGAACCACTCCTCATGCCCGATGCTCTTGAAATAGAGCGCGATCGCGGGCGCCGTGCCGCCGAACATCGAGACGGTGATCGCATAGGGCAGGCCGACGCCGAGGGCGCGGACATTGGTCGGGAACAGCTCGGCCTTCACTACGGCGTTGATCGAGGTGTATCCGGCGACGAACAGCCAGGCCCCGCAGATCAGGATGAACGCGATGAAGGGCGACTTGGTCTCCTTCAGCGTCATCAGCAGCGGCACGGTTGCGAGCGTGCCGGCGACGCCGAAGAAGATCAGCAGCGGTTTGCGGCCGATCTTGTCGGAGATGGCGCCATAGATCGGCTGTAGGATGGTTGCGAAGATCAGCGTGCCGAAGATCACGAAAGTGGTCTGGTCCTCGGTCAGCCCCACCGAAAGCTTGACGAAGGTCTGCATGTAGGTGGTGAAGGTGTAGAACGCCGCAGTGCCGCCGGCGGTCAGGCCGACCACGAGCAAAAGCTCGCGCGGATACTTCAGCAGGTTCGTGATCGAGCCGGTCGGCTTCACCACCTTCTTGGCCTCTTCAAACGCTTCAGTCTCGTGCAGATTGCGCCGCATCACTGCAGCAAAGATCGCGAGCGCAGCACCGATCGCGAACGGGATGCGCCAGCCCCAGGCTCTCAGTTCCTCCGGCGTGAGGAAGATTTTTTGCAGAAGCAGCAGCACGATGATCGCGGTGAGCTGGCCGCCGATCAGGGTGACGTATTGAAAGCTCGAATAGAAGCCGCGGTGCTTGGGGTCGGCGACCTCGCTGAGATAGGTGGCGCTGGCGCCGTATTCGCCGCCGAGACTCAAGCCTTCGATGACGCGGGCGAGCGCCAGGATCACCGGCGCGGCGAAGCCGATCGTGGCGTAGGTCGGCGTCAACGCGATGATCAGGGAGCCGAAGCACATGAAGACGACCGACAGCGTCAGCGAGATGCGCCGCCCGTAATGATCGGCGATATAGCCGAACAGCCAGCCGCCCAACGGCCGCATCAGGAATGTCGCCGCGAATACGACGGCGACATTCAATTGTTGGACGACAGGATCGTTGCCGGGAAAGAAGGCGGGAGCGAAATAGAGCGCGAACGCGGTATAGGCGTAGAAGTCGTACCACTCGACGAGATTGCCGATCGAGCCGATGAAGATCGCCTTGATCCGGCGCTTGGCGTCGGCGACGTCAATATGGTCGGAAGCCGGTCGGGTTATTTGCTCAGTCACGTCCGGCCTCTCGGTATTGCTCTTTGGAGAGGTCTACATCGCCTTTCCAAGCAAAAATGGCAACTGGCGGGGGCCTCTGACGGTTCCCTGTGACCAGGTCACCGTGCCTGCCGGATCGAGGGCGAAGTCCGGAATTCGCTTCAGCCATTCCTCCAGCGCAACCTGCATCTCCATGCGCGCAAGGTTCGAGCCGACGCAGCGGTGGATGCCGAGGCCGAACGCGGCGTGGCGGTTCTCGCGGCGATCAATCACGACCTTGTCAGCATCCGGAAACATTTTCGGGTCACGGTTGGCGGCCGGGAAGGACAGCAGCACCATGTTGCCCGGCTTGACCGGGCAGCCTGAGACCGTTGTCTCCTTGACCACTTCGCGCGCCATCGTCACTGGCGAATAGGCCCGCAGCAGCTCTTCCACCGCGGTCGGGACCAGCCCGGGCTCGGCGACCAGGCGCTCGCGGTCGGCGGGCGTCCGGGCGAGGTGCCAGAGCGAGGAGCCGATCGCGCTCCAGGTGGTGTCGATGCCGGCAATCAGGAGCAGGCGCAACGAGCCCAGCACATGCGAATCCTCGAGCGGATTGCCGTCCTTGTCCCTGGCATTCATCAGGTAGGAAATAAGATCGTCGGTCGGCTTGGTCTTGCGCGCCTCGATGTGGGCGCTGAAATAGACGGTCATCTCCTGCACGGCCTGGAGCAGCGTGTTTTCATCCTTGATGCCAAGTTCCAGGATCATGTGGATCCAGCGGATGAAGAGATCGCTGTCTGTCTCGGGGATGCCGAGCATGTGTGCGATCGCGCGAACCGGAATGTGCTTGGTGTAGCGCTCTGCCGCGTCCAGTCGGTCTTCAGTGATGAAACCGTCGATCAACTCGTTGCAGATCGCGCGCACCCGCGGCTCCAGCTTCTTCATCGCGTCCGGCGTGAACGGCGGCAGCAGCAATTGCTTGGCTGGCTTGTGCACCGGCGGATCGGACGTGATCGGCGGGGCGGAGTTTCTGCTGGTGATCTCCGGTCGAACGTCACGGACGATGATGCGGCGTGAGGAGAAATGCTCACTGTCATTGGCGATCTCGCGCACCGCTTCATAGGTCGTCGGCAGGTAGCAGCCGAGGAAGCGCTCGGTATGCACGACCGGGCTTGCGGCGCGCAGCTCGTCCCAGATCGGGAAGGGATCTTCCGTCCATTGCGGATCGGTGTGGTCGAAATCATGGACCCAGTCGGTCACGGGCGGATGGGCGGCGGGCTGGCTGATGTCGGACATCTCGAAATCCCTTGGGGCTCGTGGTCGCGGAAGGCACGCGGGCAGAGGCGGGACGCGCTACTCCTCGATCAAGTCGATCGCGATTTCCGGACAATTGGATTTGGCAAGCCAGGCCTTGTCTTCGAGGCCGGGTGGGACCGTGCCGTCGCCGGCCTCGTGGGCGTTGCCGTATTCGTCGAGCTCGAACAGCTCCGGCGCCAGCGCCTTGCAGCGCGCGTGCCCCTGGCATCTGTCGGGATCGACGTGAACCCTCAGTCGCTCTGTCATGGCGGCTTCCTCGGTCGTGTGCGCTCCAGCCCGAAGGCGGCGCGCGCTCCCATTTGCGTTTTTGCTCAAGTTATAGGCTATTACATTCGCGGCAGGCTTCCCCTGTCAAGCGCAAACTTATAGGCTCTGCGCAACATGCGTTCACAACTTGCCCGCAAGCCCGAGAATACCTACCACCACGGCGATCTCCGCGACGCCTTGATCAAGGCCGCGCTGCGCGAAGCCGAGCAGGGCGGGACGGAGGCGATCAGCATCAAGGCGCTGGCAAAGCAGCTGGGTGTCTCGCAGCCGGCGCCCTACCGGCATTTCGCCGATCGCGAGGCGCTGCTTGCGGCGGTGACGGCGGAGGCGTTCCGGCAGCTCAGCGCGCTTCTGCGTGCGGCGATGGCAAAGCCGTCGAAGCGATCGAAGCTGTCGCTGCTGGCGCAGGCGACGCTGGATTTCGGCTTACGCCGCAATGGCATCTACCGCTTGATGTTCGCTTCGCGCACGGTGTCGTGTGCGGCGAAAGGCAGCGAGCTGCACGAAGCGACACGCGAAACGTTTGCGCTCGTGATCGAGGCGCTGGAAGCTCCGGCAGTCGATTACCTGCGCGAGCGGCAGGCGCTCAAGATCTGGGCGGCGCTGCACGGCGTGGTGATGCTGGCCGAGCAGGGGCTGTTCACTGGCGAGGCGGCCCATGCCACGCGCGAGGACCTTGTCGAGGATTTTGTCAGCGAAACCAAGGCCGCGCTTGCGGCGGCGATCAAGGGCGCACGGCGCCGGAAAAAGGCCGGCACTTAAGCCTTCGCCGCCAACAGCTTCATCAGCTTCTCGACGGCGCTGTCAGGCGTGGTCACGACAGGCCGACCGGTAGCTTCTGCCACGAGAGACGCCGTTCGCGCGATGCTGAACTGCGCGAGCGCGATGACGTCGCAATCGCGCAGATCATGTGAGGCTTCCACGATCAGCCGGTCATGCGTAACGCGGTCGCCACGGTCGAGCGCGGCCAGCGCGCCTTCGGCAAGCTTCGGCACGATCTGGACGGAGGCAGGAAATTCCGGCGGCATCGAGGCCAGCGTCGGCGCGAAGGTCGAGAGCAGGCCGATACGCCGGCCCATCGTCACTGCCCGCTCGATCATGGCTTCGTTCGGCTTGAGCACCGGCATCGGCGCATGCGCGCGCGCAACCGCCTCGATGCAGGGACCGAAGGCCGAGCAGGTGAACAGGATCGCATCCGCGCCTGTCGCCGCGGCGTAGCGACCGAGCACAAGAAAGCGTTCGGTCATGGCATCATTGAGCTTGCCCTCACGCGCGAGATCCGCCGACAGGCTGTCGTCGAGCAGGTTCATCAGCCGCGCTTCCGGCCACGCCTTCGCGAACGCAGCTTCGATCGGGGCGATGGAATGCTTGAGGGCGTGGATCAGGGCGATGCGAGGGGACGTCGGCATTGAACGTTACTACCTGGTAGATCTCGTGCCCCGGACGCGGCGCAATGCGGAGTATTGCGCCGCAGAGCCGGGGCCCATTGTGGCCGCTGGGTCCCGGCTCTGCGCAGCAGCGTTGCACGCTGCAGCGCGTCCGGGACACGAGAGGCGTTTACTTGAACGGCACCGCGTACATCAAGCCGCCCTTGCTCCAGAGGCCGTTGAGGCCGCGCTCGAGCTTGAGCGGGCTGGCCTTGCCGACATTGCGCTCGTAGATCTCGCCGTAATTGCCGGTGGCCTTGATGGCCGTGACCAGCCATTTGTTGTCGAGCCCGAGCCGGGAGCCGAGATCGCCGGAGGCACCGAGCAGGCGTTGGATCGCGGGCGTCTGCGACTTCGCCATCTCGTCGACATTGCCTTGTGTGACGCCAAGCTCTTCGGCCTCGATCAAGCCGTAATGCAGCCAGGTGATGATGTCGCTCCAGACTTCATCGCCATTGCGGGTGAAGGGGCCGAGCGGCTCCTTGCTGATGGTCTGCGGCAGCACGACGTAGTCGGCCGGGTTCGGCGCCGCGGTCGTCACGGCGCCTGCGAGCGCGGAAGCGTCTTGGGTCATGGCGTCGCAACGGCCGCCGAAGAAGGTCTGGTACATGGTGTCGACGCGGTCGAACACCAGCGGCTTCCAGTCGATGCCGTTGGCGCGGCCGTAATCGCCGAGCGTGACCTCATGCGTGGTGCCCTGCGCGACGCAGACGGTGGCGCCCTTGAGGTCCTTGATCTCCTTCACGCCGAGGTCTTTCTTCACCACAAAGCCCTGACCGTCGTAGAAGTTGATTGGGCCTTGCCGCAGGCCCAGCGTGACGCCGCGCAGATAGGTCTGCGTCGAGTTGCGGTAGAGCACGTCGATCTCGCCGGACTGGAGCGCGGTGAAGCGGTTCTGCGCGGTCAGCGAGACGTAACGCACCTTGCTGGCATCGCCGAGCACGCCGGCGGCGAGCGCGCGGCAATAATCGACATCGAGACCCTTGTAATTGCCTTGCGAGTCCGGCGCGGAGAAGCCGGCAAAACCGGCGCTGACGCCGCATATCAGCGTGCCGCGGCCCTTCACAGTGTCGAGCGTCGCCGCCGATGCGACCACCGTCGATGCCGCGAGCACGCCGGCTATGATAACCACTTTCCTCATCATGTTATTCTCCCCTCAGTGATTGACACGACGCAATACGTTGTCGACAGCCGTGCCGAGCTTGTCGACGATCAGATCGATCTCGTCAGCCGAAACGATATAGGGTGGCGCCAACAGCACGTGGTCGCCACGGACGCCGTCCACGGTGCCGCCGCCGGGATAGCAGCCGAGGCCGTCGGCGAGGGCCTCCGCCTTGATCTTCTGGTTCAGCTTCAGCGCGGGATCGAACGAGGTCCGGCTGCCGCGATCGGCGACAAGCTCGATCGCCCAGAACAGGCCGCG
Source organism: Bradyrhizobium sp. JR4.3 (assembly GCF_040547695.1). Lineage (NCBI taxonomy): Bacteria > Pseudomonadati > Pseudomonadota > Alphaproteobacteria > Hyphomicrobiales > Nitrobacteraceae > Bradyrhizobium > Bradyrhizobium sp. JR4.3. The sequence goes on from NZ_JBEPQF010000010.1 coordinate 179,867, forward strand.
GCCCCTGATGTCGCCGATATGGCGGTGGTTACCGAAACGCTCGGTGAGCCGCTGCTCGAGCTGCTTGCCGCGCTCCTTGACCCGGTCGAGCAAGCCGTCCTCGCGGATCACGTCCTGCACCGCGAGCGCGGCAGCGCAGGCGAGGGGATGCGCCAGATAGGTGTGGCCGTGCAGGAAGGCGCCCGAGCCGGCGCGAATGGCGTCGATGATCTTGCCACTGGTGAGCATTGCACCGATCGGCTGGTAGCCGCCGCCGAGGCCCTTGGCGATCGCCTGGATGTCGGGTGCCACGCCTTCCTGCTCCCATGCATGCGTGGTGCCGGTGCGGCCCATGCCGCACATGACCTCGTCGAGGATGAGCAGGGCACCGTGTCGGTCGCAGATCTCGCGGACCGCCCTGAAATAACCGTCCGGCGCGGTCACGGCACCTGCGGTGGCGCCGACGACGGGCTCTGCGAGGAACGCGGCGACCGTATTGGGACCGAGGCGCTGAAACTCGGCTTCGAGTTCGGCCGCAAGCCGGGCGACGAATTGCGCATCGGATTCGCCATCGTGCTTCTCGTGATAGGCGAAGGCCGGGGTCACGTGGCTGAAGGCGTCGGAGAGCAGCGGCGCATAAGGCGCACGCCGCCAGGCATTGCCGCCGGCAGCCAGCGCGCCGAGCGTATTGCCGTGATAGCTCTGGCGCCGGGCGATGAAATGCTGCCGCTGCGGCTCGCCGCGCTCGATGAAATATTGCCGGGCGATCTTGATGCTGGCTTCGACCGCTTCCGACCCGCCGCTGACGAAATAGGCGTAGGCGAGGCCGCCGGGCTCATGGCCGACCAGCCTCTCGGCCAGCGCCTCGGCCGGCTCGGACGAGAAGAACGCCGTGTGGGCGTACGCCAGTGTCGAGGCCTGCTTCGTCAGCGCCGCGATGACGCGTGGATGCTGGTGGCCAAGGCAAGAGACCGCCGCGCCGCCGGAGGCATCGATCACGCGGCGTCCGTCCTCGGCAAAGAGGTAGACGCCTTCGCCGCCGATTGCCTTGGGCGGCGTTTCGCGCAGCGAGCGATGCAGCACGCGGCTGGTGCGAGCGGCCATGGGTCAACCTTTCTCTGATACGTAAGTTGAAGCCGCGGCCAGCCGCGCCTCGGTATTCTCCAGGCGCTTCTTCGCGGCCGTGCCGCCGAGCGAGAACGTCACGGCCGCGAGCGATTGGGCGATCGCAATGGCGCCGGTCAGGCTCGGGAAAAAGCCGGGAGAGGAAGCCGCTTCGAACAGCAGCACGTGGTCGGCGCCTTCAGCCATCGGCGCCGAAGAGCTATCGGCGATCGCGATCAGGGCCGCGCCGGCACGATAGGCGGCCTGCGCGACCCGGACACTGGCATGTGTGTAGGGCATGAAGCCGATGACGATGACAGCTTCGCCGGGCCGGAATGCGCCGAGGTCGAGATCGTCGGGGCCGGACGCGCCGACGAGTTGCGCCTGTTCGGGACGAAACAGCCGGAGCTCGTAATTCAGCAGTTCCGCGACGCTGCGGCAGCTTCGGTAGCCGGTGATCCAGATCCGCTTGGCGTCGTGGAGCGCGCGCGCCGCCTCGGCAATCGGCTGGGCCGGGATGCGCGGAAGGCCGGCGGCCTCGGCCTCGAGCTTGTCGGTGACAAGCGCGACATCGGCGTTCGGGCCGTGGCGGCGGCTCCTGGCGCGGCCGGAGAAGGGCGCGATCTGCGAGGGGCGCCGCGCCTCCGTCAACGCCGCGCGCAATTCATCCCAGCCCGAATAACCGATCGCTTTGGCAAGCCGCGTGAACGCGGCGGGATCGGCGCCGGCAACCGCCGCGAGATCGCGCATCGAACGCGTGGTGGCGTCGTAATCGTTGGCCGCGACGAAACGCCCGACCTCCTGCAACCGCATCGGAAGCGATGGCAATGCAATGCGCAGTTCGCTCAGCGGCGAGGATTTCGCGGGCTCGGCCATGAAACATTTGTTGCACAAAGTGGAGTTTGGTGCAACACTTGACGTACGCCGCCGGAAATCGTCGTCTTGAGAAGGATTTTTGTGCTGTGACGTCAGACGCTCCGAGACCGCCGCCGCGCCGTCGCTTCTTCGGCGCTTTCGGACGACGCGAGCTGAAAGGCCTGTTCTGGCAGGCCCTGGTGGTCGGGATCGCAGTCGCGGTCATCGCCTTTCTCTGGTCCAACACGGTCACCAATCTCTCCGCGCGCCGCATTACGACCGGTTTTGCCTTCCTCGGCCGTGAGGCCGGCATGCCCATCTCCGACAGCCTGCTCGCCTACAATCCGAGAGACTCATATCTCTGGGCCTTCGTCGTCGGCATCGCCAACACCCTGCGCGTTGCCGTGATCGGAATCGTGCTTGCAACCATCCTGGGCACGGTGATCGGCATCTCGCGGCTGTCGGCCAATTGGCTGCTGTCGCGGCTCGCCGCGGTGTATGTCGAAACGCTCCGCGACATCCCGCTGCTGCTCCAGCTCCTGTTCTGGTACGTGCTGATGCAGGCGCTGCCGGCAGCGCGCGCGGCATGGCGGCCGATCGAGGGCGTGTTTCTGTCCAATCGCGGGTTGATCCTGCCGGCGATTCCGATCGGGACGCCGCAGCTTTGCGTGCTCGGCGCGGCAGTGTTCGGGCTTGTCGTGTTCTACGTCATCCGGCGGCGGCTCATCGCGCAGCAAATGCGCGACGGCAAGCCGCGGCCGTCCTGGCCTTTTGGACTCGGCTTGCTTGTTGTGCTGCCTGCGGCGGTGTCCGTGCTTCTCGGCGTGTCCTGGACGATCGAATGGCCGGAGTTGCGCGGCTTCAACTTCGTCGGCGGGCTGACGCTCGCGCCGGAATATTTCGCGTTGCTGATCGCGCTCGTCACCTACACCTCGGCCTTCATCGCCGAGATCGTGCGCAGCGGCATCCAGTCGGTGCCGCGCGGCCAGTGGGATGCCGCCAATGCGCTGGGACTGCGCCGGAGCTTCATGCTGCGGCAGATCATCCTGCCACAGGCGCTACGCGTCATCGTGCCCCCAATGACGAGCCAGTACCTCAACCTGACCAAGAACTCCTCGCTCGCGGTGGCGATCGGCTATCAGGACGTGGTCTCGATCGCCAACACGACGTTGAACCAGACCGGGCAGGCGATCGAGGCCATTGCTTTGATCATGGCGGTGTTTCTCACCATCAGCCTCGGCATCAGCTTCTTCATGAACTGGTACAATTCGCGCATCGCGCTGGTGGAGCGCTGACCATGACGGCGATCGCCGACATTCCGGAAGTACCGCGCGCCGCCCGCCGCCCGCAGATCGGCAATCCGGTGCTGCGCTGGCTGCGCACCAATTTGTTCTCGTCTATCCCGAACGGCATTCTCTCGGTCGTGTTGCTGGCAGTGCTCGCAAAGGGCCTCTTCAGCTTCGCGCAGTGGGGCATCGCCAATGCGGTCTGGCTCACCCCGGCGAACGATTCCAGCGCCTGCCGCGCGGTACGCGGCGTCGGTGCATGCTGGGCGATCATCCCCGAGAAATACCGCTTCATCCTGTTTGGCACCTATCCGTTCGACGAGCAGTGGCGGCCGGCGCTGGCGGTGCTGCTGTTCATCGCCCTGTTCTATCTCTCCACCCGCCGCGCCTTATGGCGGCGCGAGCTGGCCTATCTCTGGATCGCCGCTCTCGCGCTGATCAGCATGCTGATGTGGGGCGGCATACTCGGCCTGTCGTTCGTCTCGCAGGACCGTTGGGGCGGCCTCCCGGTGACGCTGATCCTGGCGACCTTTGGTCTGGCTTTCGGCTTCCCGCTCGGCATCCTGGTCGCACTCGGCCGGCGCTCAAAACTGCCGGCGATCCGCTCGCTCAGCGTGCTCTATGTCGAGCTGATCCGCGGCGTGCCTCTGGTCAGTCTGCTGTTCATGGCGAGCGTGATGTTTCCGCTGTTCATGCCGAACGGATTCAACATCGACAAGCTCCTGCGCGCGCAGGTCGCGATCATCCTGTTCGCGGGTGCCTATCTTGCCGAAGTCATTCGCGGCGGCCTCCAGGCCGTGCCCCGCGGGCAATACGAGGCCGCCGATGCGCTCGGGTTGTCATACTGGCGCAAGAACCGGCTGATCGTCCTGCCGCAGGCGATCCGTCACGTCATCCCGCCGCTGGTCAACACCTTCATCGCGTTCTTCAAGGACACCAGCCTCGTCCTGATCATCGGTATCTTCGACCTGCTGACGACGGCCAAGACCGCGATCATCGATCCGGCATGGCAGCAATTCTCCGTCGAAGTCTACATCTTCGTCGCCGCCATCTATTTTGTCTTCTGCTTCGCGATGTCGCGGTATAGCCGGAGCCTGGAGGCGACAAGCGGAAGGTGAGTATCTCTCTTGTCCCGGACAAGGTGCAGCGCGCCGCCGAAGAGGCGCTGCGCCGCGTCCGGGGCACGAGAGTGGGGGCCTAGTTCTTCACCCGCGGATCAATCGGTGTTGTGCCACGCACGCCCAAGATATCCTCCAGCGTCTTCGCGCCGGCGATCACCTGCGCATCAGCGCGCGGAGCCCCGACGACCTGCAGTCCGACCGGCAGGCCCGACGCCGTGAAGCCGCAGGGCAGCGAAAGCGCGGGACAGCAGGCGAGCGTGATCGCATAGACGATGCCGAGCCACTCGACGTAATTGTCGAACTTCTTGCCGGCGCATTCGGCGACATAGCGGTGCTCGATCGGGAAGGGCGGCACGATGGTGGTCGGTACCAGCAGCAGATCGTAGCTCTTGAAGAACTCGACCGCACGCGCGGTCATGCCGACGCGCTGCGCCTCGGCGCGTTCGAGTTGCTCGATCGTGAGCTTGAGGCCTTCCTCGATGTTCCAGATCACTTCGGGCTTGAGCAGGTCGCGCTTGGTGCGCAGCAGCTGTGCCTTGCTGATCGCGAAGTCGAACGCGCGCAGCACGTGGAAGCACTCATGCGCCTCGCGCCAGTCCGGATGTGCCTCCTCGACGATGACGCCGGCTTCGGCAAAGCGTTCCGCCGCCTTCCGCGTGATCGCTTTGACTTCGGGATCGACCGGGGTGATGCCGAGATCCGCCGAATAGGCGATGCGCTTCGGTTTGCTGCCTGACTGCGCCGCCGAGAGAAACGAGGTCAACGGCGCCGGCAGCGACAGCGGGTCGGCAGCATAGTCGCCGCTCATGGCATCCAGCAGCAGCGCGAGATCCTCGACGTTGCGGGCCATCGGGCCAACGACGCCGAGATTACGATCGATGGCTGATTTTGGAGTATGCGCGACCCGGCCGATGCTCGGCCGCATCCCCACGACGCCGCAGAAAGCTGCCGGACTGCGCAAGGAGCCGCCCATGTCGGAGCCCTGCGCGAGCCAGGCCATGCCGGTGGCGAGCGCAACGGCTGCGCCGCCTGACGAGCCGGCTGCCGACTTGGACGTATCCCAGGGATTGAGCGTTGCGCCGAACACCTCGTTGAAGGTGTTGGCGCCCGCACCGAATTCCGGCGTGTTGGATTTGGCGTAGACGACCGCGCCGTTACCTTCGAGGTTCTCCACCATGAGGTCGGACTGTTTGGGCACATTGTCCTTGAAGATCGGCGAGCCCTGGGTGTTCAGCACGCCAGCAACGTCGGTCAGATCCTTGATCGGCACCGGCAGGCCTGCGAGTAATCCGCGCGCACCGGCCGGCTTCCGCATCAGCGCCTTTGCGCTATCCCGCGCGCGATCGAAGCACAGCGTCGGCAGCGCGTTGACCTTGCCGTCGACTTCGCCGATACGCTTCTCCAGCACATCCAACAGTTCCAGCGGCGAGACGTCGCCGGACCGCAGCTTGTCGACCACGGCGCAAGCGGTTTCTCGGATCAACTCTTGAGACAACTATTTTACTCCTGTACTTGTTCAAGCGTCATTGCGAGCGCAGCGAAGCAATCCAGTCTGTCAAGGCGGAAAGATTCTGGATTGCTTCGCTGCGCTCGCAATGACGAGATTGATCAACCCCAGCCTGCGCTGATGCCGCCGTCCACCGTGTAGATCACGCCGGACGTGTAGCCCGCGCGATCCGACGCCAGGAACGCCATGAGGTCGCCGATCTCGCGCGCATGCGCAGGCCTGCCGAGCGGCAGGCTCTTCTGGAATTCCTTGTAGCGGCTCTCGTCGCCGAACTGGTGCTTTGCCCGTGTCTTCAGCAGAGTGACGTGACGGTCGGTGCCGACAGGGCCGGGATTGATGCCGACCACGCGGATGTTGTCGGCGAGGCTCTTGCCCCCGAGCGCGCGGGTGAAGGCCATCAGCGCGGCATTCCCGGCGCTGCCGCAAATGTAGTTGGCGTCGAATTTCTCGCCGGCGGCGCCGATATCGTTGACGATCACGCCACCGCCCTTCGCCTTCATCTGCGCATAGATCATGCGCGTGAGGTTGATGTAGCCGAACACTTTCAATTCCCAGGCGTGGCGCCAGGTCGCCTCGTCGATCTTGTCGATGGAGCCGCCGGGAATGTCGCCGGCATTGTTGACGAGCACGTCGATGTCGGCGGCTTCCTTGGCGAGCCGCGTCAAATCCTCGCTCTTGCGCAAATCGACGATGCTCGTGGCGGCATCGATCTGGTGCGCCGAGCGCAAGCGCTCGGCCAGAGCCTTGAGCTGATCGCCGTTGCGGGCGGCGAGGAGGAGATGGCAGCCTTCCTCGGCAAAGGCCTCGGCGGCAGCTGCGCCGATGCCCTTGGACGCGCCCGTGATCAGGACGCGCTTGCCACGCAGATGCAGATCCATGGGAGTCACTCGCAGGAGAGGAACGGGAATAAAATCAGTAGGCGGTCGACCGCGCCATGGTCAACATTGCAGTGCAGCGTTGCACTGCCGCCGCGTTTGGTCCATTGCAGTGCGGTCAAAAAGGCGGCGGCTGCCGGAGCAATCAAGGACGTTCTCGATGAGCAAGAAACAATACCGGATCGCGGTCATTCCTGGCGACGGCATCGGCAAGGAAGTGATGCCGGAGGGTCTGCGCGTTCTGGAGACCGCGGCGAAGAGGCACGGGGTGTCCCTTCATTTCGATCATTTCGACTTCTCGTCCTGGGACTATTACGAGAAGCACGGCCAGATGATGCCGGACGACTGGAAGGACAAGATCGGCAAGCATGACGCGATCTATTTCGGCGCGGTCGGCTGGCCGGCCAAGATTCCGGATCACGTCTCGCTGTGGGGCTCGCTGATCAAGTTTCGCCGCGAGTTCGATCAGTATGTGAATCTGCGCCCGGTACGGCTGATGCCGGGCGTGCCGTCGCCGCTGGCCAACCGCAAGCCCGGCGACATTGATTTCTGGGTGGTGCGCGAGAACACCGAAGGCGAATATTCCTCCGTCGGCGGCCGCATGTTCCCGGACACCGACCGTGAGTTCGTGACGCAGCAGACGGTGATGACCCGCATCGGCGTCGATCGCATCCTGAAGTTCGCGTTTGAACTCGCGCAGTCGCGGCCGAAGAAGCACCTGACGTCGGCGACCAAGTCGAACGGCATCTCCATCACCATGCCCTATTGGGACGAGCGCGTGGAGGCGATGGCGAAGAAGTATCCAAGCGTGAAGTGGGACAAGTACCACATCGATATTTTGACTGCGAATTTCGTGCTGCACCCGGATTGGTTCGACGTCGTGGTCGGCTCCAATTTGTTCGGCGACATCCTGTCCGATCTCGGCCCGGCCTGCACCGGCACCATCGGCATCGCGCCATCAGGCAACATCAACCCCGAGGGCAATTTCCCGTCGGTGTTCGAGCCGGTGCACGGCTCGGCGCCCGACATCGCGGGGCAGGGCATCGCCAATCCGATCGGCGCAATCTGGTCCGGCGCGATGATGCTCGAACATCTCGGCGAGAAGGAAGCCGGCAAGTCGATCGTCGATGCGATCGAGCGCACGCTGGCCGAGCGCACGCTCCGCACCAAGGACCTCGGCGGCAACGCCGACACCACGGCTTGCGGCAAGGCGGTCGCGGACATGGTGGATTAAGCAAGCGATCAACCACGGTGTCGTCCCGGCGAAGGCCGGGACCCATTACCCCAGGGAGTAGTTGCGGTACTCGCTGGTAACCGCGAGTCTTCGCCAAACCACTTCCTGTGGTTATGGGTCCCGGATCTGCGCTGCGCTTGTCCGGGACGACACCGGTTTATAATGGCTCAGCCCGCGATCTTCTCGATTGCCGCCTCATCGAGCCCAAACGTTTTCCCGGCCAGCAAAATATCCCGCCAGGTGGTCGGATCGACCGGGATGCCTTCCGCGAGCCGCTTCTTCTTCGTCTCGCGCTCGGGCTCGCCGGCGATCTTCACCTTGTCGACGCCGGGGGCCGGCGGTGAGCCCGTGTGCCACGCGACGAAGCTCTCGACTTCGCGCGCGAGATTCTCGGCGGTGCCGAGCTTGGTCGGATCGATGATGATCGAGAGCATGCCGTTGAGGACGTTGTACTTGCCATCGGACGGACCCTTGACCACCTGCCCGCCGGAGAGCGCGCCGCCGAGGATTTCGCACACCAGCGCGAGTCCCGAACCCTTGTGCTCGCCGAACGGCAGGATGGCGCCGTACGGCGGGATCACGGTGTAGCGCGGATTGGTGGTCGGCTTGCCCTCGTTGTCGATGATGGTACCGGGCTCGAGCTCGACGCCCTTGTTGTGGGCGACGCGGGTCTTGCCCTGCGCGATCCTGCTGGTGGCGAAGTCGAGCACGATGGGGTCCTTGCCCCTGCGCGGGATGCCGACGCAGAACGGATTAGTGCCGTGGCGCCCATCGCTGCCGCCCCAGGGGGCCACGATCGGGCGCGAGATCACGTTGACGAAGTGGATCGAGACCAGCCCATGGTCGATGCATTGCTCGGCCCAGTGGCCGATGCGGCCGATATGGTGCGAGTTGGAGAGGCCGACGAGGCACACGCCGTTGCGCTTGGCCCGCTCGGCCGCCAGCTCCATCGCTTCATGGCCGATCACCTGGCCGTAGCCGGTGAGGCCGTCGAGGGTGAGAAGCGGGCCGGTGTCGAGCACGATCTTGACGTGCTGGTTCACGGCGAGGCCGCCCGTGGTGACGCTCTGGACATAGCGCGGGATCATGCCGACGCCGTGGGAATCGTGCCCCTTGAGGTTGGCCTCGACGAGATTGGTGGACACGAGCTCGGCCTCGCGGTCCGTGGAGCCGCCGGCCTTGACGATGGCACTGATGGCTTCGATGAGCGGCTGTGCCTTGATGGTGCGATAGTCGGCCATTGTTGGTGCTCTTATCCCTTTCCAAGATTGCGGTGCGTAGGGTGGGTTAGGCAAAGCCGTAACCCACCTCTTCTGTCTTCGCGAACGTCGAGGGTGGTGGGTTACGCTTCGCTAACCCACCCTACGTTTTCACGATCCGGCGGCAGTGCTCCCACGCCGCATGAATGAGGTTCTCGCTCGCCTCCGGGGTCCGGAACGCCGAATGCGCCGACAACGTTACGTTCGGCAGTTTTGTCAGCGGATGATCGCCGGGCAATGGCTCGATGTTGAAGACGTCGAGGCCGGCATGGCGGATGTGCCCCGACTTCAGCGCATCGATCATGGCGGCCTCGTCGACGACGGCGGCGCGGGCGGTGTTGATGAGGATGACGCCCGGCTTCATCTTCGCGATCATCTCGCGGGTGATCATGCCGCGCGTCTCGTCGTTGAGCAGCAGATGCAGCGATACGACGTCTGCTCTCGCCAACACCGAATCGAGATCGGTGAATTCCACGCCCGGATAGCTCTTCGGCGAGCGGTTCCAGGCGATCACCTTCATGCCGCTGCCCGAGGCAATGCGCGCGACTTCCGCGGGAATACCGCCGAAGCCGATCAGGCCGAGCGTCTTGCCCGTGAGCTGCATGCCGTCTTCGCGCAGCCAGTTTCCGACGCGCATCTCGCGGTCCATCATCGCGATGCCCCGCGCCGAGGCCCACATCAGCGCGATCGCGCATTCCGCAACCGCCGTGTCGCCATAGCCCTTGATCAGGTGCACGGAGATGCCGAGCTCAGCGAGCTCCTCCGGGTTCATGTAGCTGCGCGCGCCGGTGCCGAGGAACACGACATGCTTCAGCCCCGCGCACTTCTTTGCGACATCGGTCGGCAGCGCGGTGTGGTCGACGATCGCGATCTCGGCGCCGTCGAGGATCTCGGGATATTGCTCGGGCTTGATGTCGGGATCCCTGTGGATCCGCACCTTGGGATCGCCCGGTTGCTCCAGCCGCTCCAAGATCACGGCGAGGGCTTCATTGGCGTCGACGAAAACTCCGCGCATGATTCTCTCCGGTCAGGATGCGACGCCGGCGATCGCCAGCACCGTGTGCATGAGGACGTTGGTGCCCGCGGCGCAATCGGGCTGCGTAGCGTCTTCCAGCTCGTTGTGGCTGATGCCGTCCTTGCAGGGCACGAACACCATTGCGGCGGGCATGATTGTGTTGAGATTGCAGGCGTCGTGGCCGGCGCCGGAGGTAATGCGGCGAGAGGAGTAGCCGAGCGTCTTCGCCGCGTTTTCCACCGCTGCAATGAGCTTCGGATCGAAATGCGTCGGCGGCTTGCGCCAGACCAGGTCGATCTTCACCTCGACCTTGCGGCGTGCGGCGATCTCGGCAATCGCGCTACGAAGATCGCGATCGAGCGCATCCATGATCGCGTCATCCGCGCTGCGGCAATCCATGGTGAAGGCGATCTCGCCGGGAATGACGTTGCGCGAAGGGTTTGCGATCACGGCCTCGCCGATGGTGCCGACTGCCTTCGGCCCGTGCTTCCTCGCAATGGCTTCCATCGCCAGCACGATCTCGGACAGCGTCGCCAGCGCATCGCGCCGCAGCGGCATCGGCGTCGATCCGGCATGACTCTCGAAGCCGGAAATCTTGCCGTCGTACCAAAGCACGCCCTGGCCGGAATCGACCACACCGATGGTCTTGCCTTCGGCCTCCAGGATCGGGCCTTGCTCGATGTGCAACTCGACGAAGCAGCCGAGCTTCTGGAACGCGACCGGTTTGTCGCCGCGATAGCCGATGCCGTCGAGCGCCTGGCCGACGGTGGTGCCATCGGCGTCCTTGCGTGACAGGATGTCGTCAGTGGTGAAGTCGCCGACATAGGCGGCGGAGGCCATCATCGCGGGAGCGAAGCGTGAGCCCTCTTCGTTGGTCCAGTTGACGACGCAGATCGGCGCTTCGGTTTCGATTCCGGCATCGTTCAGCGTGCGGATCACTTCGAGCGCACCGAGCGTTCCCAGGATGCCGTCATACTTGCCGCCGGTGGGCTGCGTGTCGAGATGCGAGCCGATGCCGACGGGCAGCTTCGACATGTCGCGTCCCTTGCGCAGGCCGAACTGCGAGCCGAGCGCATCGGTGTGCACCTCTAAGCCGGCGTCCTCGCAGGCCTTGCGGAACCAGTCGCGCACCAGCTTGTCCTCCGCGCTCAGCGTCAGCCGCCGCACGCCGCCCTTCGCCGTCGCGCCGAACTGCGCGGTCTCGTGGATGGAGCCCCAGAGGCGGGCGGAATCGATTTGCAAATTGGTGGCGGCTCGGGTCATGCGTCAGTCCATCTTAGCTGTCATTCCGCGTTCGCTCTTCGAGCGCCCCGGAATGACGAAAGAAATCCGGCGCCTGTTTCAATGACGCGCCGGCGCGGGCGCGTCAACTGCGAGGCTGCTCTGCGCAATCTGACATGCAAGCTCTGCGACCCGCTCCACCGCCACGACGTCGGGCGAGGCGAGCCAGCTCGCGGTGAATGTCAGCGGCGCGATTTTGAGATCGGTGTCGAGCAGTTGCAACCGCCCGTCTGCGAGCTCGCTCTCGACGATGGCGTCGGGGATCACGGCGATGCCGAGGCCCTCGACCGCCATATGGATCACGGTCGCAAGCGAGGCGGAGGCATGCAGGCGGATCGGCGGCAGCTCCGGCCGGTCGAACACTTCGCGTACGACCTCGTAGGGCCGCGTCTTCCGCGGAAACGTGATGATCGGAAACCGCGCGAGCTCGGCCCGCGTCACCGGTCCATGGCCGAGGCCGAGCGAGGGGCTGGCGAGAAAGCCGATCGGATAGTCGGCGAGGACGCGATTGTGCACGCCGGACGCCGAGAGCGGACCGACGACGAAAGCGAGCTCGATCTCCTGCGCAAGCAGGCGCGCGGTCAGGTTCGGCGTGATGTCGACTTCGATCTCCAGCGACAGGTTCGGATAGACCTCGTTCATGCTCTTCACCAGCCGCGGCAGCCAGGTGTGCACGATGGTCTCGGCGACGCCGAGCCGCATCACGCCGCGCATCGCCGAGCGGTCGCCGATCTCGGCGATCATCGCGGCGCGCAGGCCGATCAGCTTCTCCGCATAGACCATCATCTGCCGGCCGCTCGGCGTCGGCGAGGCCACGCGGTGGTCGCGGTTCAACAGCTTCACCCCCATCTCGCGCTCGAGCTGGGCGATGCGCTGGGAGATCGCCGGCTGGGTGGTGTTGAGGCGTGCTGCGGCGCCGCGAAAGCTGCCGAGCTTCACAACCCAAAGAAACGTCTCGATTGATCTGAAGTCCAGCATTGGAAGGATTTTCCCGTCCGATAAATGAAATTTATCGATATTGATTAGAAAGGAAGATTAGACTTTATAGCACGCGTGGTGTTGGCTTGTCTTTGTCGAGTTTATAGGCAGGTCGATCTCATGACTGTTTTGGTGGCAGTGCAGCAAACTGAAACGCCCGACACCCTCCCGAGCCGCAAGGCGCGGCTCGCCTATCGCGAGGGGCTGGTCGCCTCCACCGCCGGCGTCGCCCCCGGCTTCGTCCAGGGCAATCTGGCGATCCTGCCGGCGGAATATGCCGGCGCCTTCCACCGCTTCTGCCAGCTCAATCCCAAGCCGTGCCCGATCATCGGCATGTCCGATGTCGGCAGTCCGCACATTCCGGCGCTCGGCGCCGATCTCGACATCCGCACCGACGTGCCGCGCTACCGTGTCTGGCGAGACGGCGAAGTCGTGGACGAGCCGACCGATGTGACAAAGCACTGGCGCGACGATCTCGTGACCTTCGTGCTCGGCTGCTCCTTTTCGTTCGAAGAGGCGCTGCTCGACGAGGGCATGCCGATCCGCCACATCGAGCACAATGTGCGCGTGCCGATGTATCGCACCAACATCGCCTGCGGCGAGTCCGGTCCCTTCGCCGGTCCCATGGTGGTGTCGATGCGTCCGTTCAAGCCGGCGGATGCGATCCGCGCGGTCCAGATCACCTCGCGCTATCCGGCCGTGCACGGCGCGCCCGTGCATCTCGGCCATCCGCATCTGATCGGCATCAAGGACATCGCCAAGCCCGATTACGGCGATCCGGTCCCGGTTGGAGACGACGAGATCCCGGTGTTCTGGGCGTGCGGCGTGACGCCGCAATCGGTCATCAATGCTGCCAGGCTGCCGTTCGCGATCACGCATTCGCCGGGCCTGATGCTGGTGACGGATCTCAAGAACAGGACCATGGCCGTGATTTAGTGGGCAGCGTTTGCTGCTTCTTCGAGCTTTACCGCACCCATCAATCGCTTCATTCGATCAGCCGAAATTCAGTAACAGGGGACTTTGCCATGACGATCACTCGCCGCGACGTATTGTTGGGAGCCACCGCTACGGCCGCGCTCGTGCCGCTGGCAGCGCGCGCACAGACTTCGGAAGTCGTGATCGGCGTGATCTATCCGTTCTCCGGCGGCAGCGCGCAGCAGGGCGTCGATGCGCAGAAGGCCTATGAGACCGCGCTCGAGGTCATCAACAAGGCCACGGATTTCGACCTGCCGCTGGCGAAGGGCGAAGGCCTGCCGGGCCTCGGCGGCGCAAAATTGCGCCTTGTGTTCGCCGACCATCAGGCCGATCCGCAGAAGGGCCGTGCCGAAGCCGAGCGCCTGATCACGCAGGAGAAGGTCTGCGCCATCATCGGCACCTATCAGAGCGCGGTCGCCGTCACGGTCAGCCAGATCTGCGAGCGCTACCAGATCCCGTTCGTCTCGGCCGACAATTCCTCACCCAGCCTGCATCGCCGCGGCCTGAAATATTACTTCCGCGCCTCCCCGCACGACGAGATGTACTCGGCCGCGATGTTCGACTTCTTCGATGCCTTGAAGAAGAAGGGCACCAAGATCGAGACGCTGTCGCTGTTCCACGAAGACACTATCTTCGGCACCGATTCCGCCAATGCCCAGGCCAAGATCGCCGGCGAGCGCGGCTACAAGATCGTCGCGGACATCAAGTATCGCGCCAACTCGCCCTCGCTTTCGGCCGAGGTGCAGCAGCTCAAGAGCGCCAACGCCGACGTGCTGATGCCGTCGAGCTACACCACCGACGGCATCCTGCTGGTGAAGACCATGGCCGAGCTCGGTTACAAGCCGAACGCGATCGTGGCGCAGGACGCCGGCTTCTCCGAGAAGGCGCTCTATGACGCCGTCGGCGACAAGCTCGAAGGCGTGATCTCGCGCGGCACCTTCTCGCTCGATCTCGCGCAGAAGCGCCCGATGGTCGGCAAGATCAACGAGATGTTCAAGACGCGGTCGGGCAAGGATTTCAACGATCTCACCTCGCGTCAGTTCATGGGCCTGATCATCCTCGCCGACGCCATCAGCCGCGCCAAGTCGACGGACGGCGAGAAGATCCGCGACGCGCTCGCCGCCACCGACATCCCGGGCGAGCAGACCATCATGCCCTGGAAGCGCGTCAAGTTCGACGAGATGGGCCAGAACAACGACGCCGACCCGGTGCTGCTGCAATATGTCGGCGGCAAGTTCGTCACCATCTTCCCGCCGCAGGCCGCGATCGCCGAGGCGATCTGGCCGATGAAGTAAGCGGCGAGATATCTCCCAACGTCGTCCCGGACAAGCGCAGCGCAGATCCGGGACCCATTACCACAGGCAGGCGTTTCTGAGATGACTGGCTGCCGTTCATCCTCTCGATGAATTCGTGGTTATGGGTCCTGGCTTTCGCCAGGACGACATCGGGGTAACGCAGGAGCAGAGGCGCAACACCGGTGACAGCCCAAACCATTATCCAAAGTCTCGCGAGCGGCCTCCTCATGGGCCTGCTCTACGGACTGATCGCCGTCGGCCTCGCGCTGATCTTCGGCCTGATGGACGTCGTGAACTTCGCCCATGGCGAGTTCTTGATGATCGCGATGTATGTGAGCTTCTTCCTGTTCACGTTTTTCGCCATCGACCCCTTGCTGTCGGCGCCGCTGGTGGCCGCTGCCCTGTTCGTATTCGGAGCGGTGGTCTATTTGTTGATCGTACGCTTCGCCATGCGGGCCAAGGCCAATGCGGGCATGGTGCAGATCTTCTCCACCTTCGGCCTCGCCATCGTGATGCGCGGCCTCGCGCAGTTCTTCTTCACGCCGGATTATCGCAGCGTTCCGCATTCCTGGCTCGGCGGCAAGACGATCTCGATCGCCGGCGTCTTCCTGCCGGAGCCGCAGCTCATGGGCGCGCTGGTTGCGATCCTGGCCTTTGCCGGCCTCTACTTCTTCATCCACCGCACCGATTTCGGTCGCGCGCTGGAGGCCACCCGTGAAGATCCCGGCGCGGTGGCGCTCGTCGGCATCGACAAGAATCGCGTGTTCGCGCTCGGCTGGGGGCTTGGTGCCGCGCTGGTCGGCCTCGCCGGAGCGATCATGGCAAGCTTCTTCTATATCTACCCCGACGTCGGCGCGTCCTTTGCGCTGATCGCCTACGTCACGGTCGCGCTCGGCGGCTTCGGCAGCGTGTTCGGCGCTTTCGCCGGCGGGATCATCGTCGGCCTCGTCGAGGCCACCACCGCGCTGGTGCTGCCACCCTCGCTGAAATCGGTCGGCATTTACGCCGTCTACCTGCTGGTCGTCTTCATCCGGCCGCGCGGCCTGTTCGGATCGATGTGATGGACAAGGATTTTGCCGCGCGGCGCCGCCGCGACCTCATCATCGCCGCGGTGCTGACCGCCCTGGCGGCGCTCGCTCCCCTGTTCATCAAGGACGTCTACGTCCAGAACATCCTGATCCTGACTTTGATGTATGCGGCGCTCTCGCAGAGCTGGAATATTCTCTCCGGCTATTGCGGACAGATCTCGCTGGGACATGCGCTCTATTTCGGCATCGGCGCCTACACCACCGAGCTGCTGTTCACCAAGTTCGGCGTGCTGCCATGGTTCGGCATGCTCGCCGGCGGCGCAGTCGCGGCCGCAATCGCGATGGGGCTCGGCTATCCCTTCTTCCGCCTGCGCGGCCATTATTTCGTGATCGCGACCATCGTCATCGCCGAGATCGGCTTGCTGCTGTTCCAGAATTGGGAATGGGCGGGGGCCGCGATGGGGATCACCATTCCGGTGCGCGGCGACAGCTGGTTGAAATTCCAGTTCATGCGCAGCAAGCTGCCATACTTCTATTTCGCACTTGTGCTGTGCAGCCTCGCCTGGTTCGTCACCTGGTGGCTGGAGGACTCCAAATGGGGCTTCTGGTGGCGCGCGGTGAAGGACAATCCGGAAGCGGCCGAGAGCCTCGGCGTCGTCGTGTTCAACTCCAAGATGGGCGCGGCTGCCGTCTCCGCTTTCCTCGTTGCCATCGGCGGCGCCTTCTATGCGCAGTTTCTCGCCTATATCGATCCTGAAAGCGTCATGGGGTTCCAGTTCTCGCTGCTGATGGCGCTGCCGGCCGTGCTTGGCGGCATCGGCACCCTCTGGGGGCCCGTGTTAGGGGCTGTGATCCTGATCCCGATGACGGAGCTGACACGCTCCTATATCGGCGGATCCGGCCGCGGCGTCGACCTCATCGTCTACGGCACGCTAATCGTGCTGATTTCGCTCGCCCTGCCGCAGGGTCTGGTGAGCCTGTTCTCTCGTGCGAAGCGGAAGGGAGCCACGCGATGACCCCACTGCTTGAAACCCGCGGCGTCTGGCAGCGTTTCGGCGGCCTCGTCGCCAACAGCGACGTTTCGATTTCGGTCGGCCGCGGCGAGATCGTCGGTCTGATCGGCCCGAATGGTGCCGGCAAGTCCACGCTATTCAATCTCATCGCCGGGGTGCTGCCGCCGACGCAAGGCTCGATCTGGTTCGACGGCGAGGATGTCACCAGCATGCCGGCCGCCGAGCGCTGCCAGCGCGGCGTCGGGCGCACCTTCCAGGTCGTCAAGAGCTTCGAGACCATGACCGTTATCGACAACGTCATCGTCGGCGCTCTCGTGCGCAACACCGTGATGCGCGAGGCACGCCGCAAGGCGCATGAGGTGCTCGAATTCACCGGCCTTGCCGCGCGCGCCAACGTGCTCGCGAGCGACCTCGTGCCGGCCGAAAAGCGCCGCCTCGAAGTCGCGCGCGCGCTTGCGACGCAACCAAAACTTCTGCTGCTGGACGAAGTCCTCACCGGCCTGACGCCGACTGAGGCGCAGACCGGTGTGGCGCTGGTGCGCAAGGTGCGTGACGCCGGCATCACCGTGCTGATGGTCGAGCACGTCATGGAGATCGTGATGCCTTTGGTCGACCGCGCCATCGTGCTCGACCTCGGCAAGGTGCTGGTCGAGGGCAAGCCGACTGAAATCGTTCGCGATCCCAAGGTGATCAGCGCATATCTGGGAGATCGTCATGCTGTCGGTGCGTGAAGTCACGACCGCCTATCAGGGCCTGGTCGCGATCTCCGCGGTCTCGATCGAGGTCCAGAAGGGCGAGATCGTCTGCGTCGCCGGCGCCAATGGCGCGGGCAAGTCGACACTGCTGAAATCCATCGCCGGTGCCGAGCGCCCGCGCTCGGGCACGGTGACGTTCGATGGCAAGCGCCTCGACGGCATGGCGCAGCACCACATCACCGCCACCGGCATCGCCTACGTGCCGGAGAACCGCCGACTGTTTCCGCGCCTCTCCGTGCGAGACAATCTGCGCCTCGGCAGCTATCTCTACCGCGGCGAGGCCGACCGCGAGAGTCCGCTCGATCTCGTGTTCCAACTGTTTCCGCGTCTCTCCGAGCGCCTGGAGCAGCGCGCCGAGACGCTCAGCGGCGGCGAGCAGCAGATGCTCGCCATCGGCCGCGCGCTGATGACGCGCCCGCGGCTGTTGATGCTGGACGAGCCCTCGCAGGGCATCATGCCGAAGCTGGTCGACGAGATCTTCCAGGCCGTGAAACGCATCCGCGACGCCGGCATGACCGTTTTGATCGTCGAGCAGCGCATGGCGGAATGCCTGGAAATCGCCGACCGCGCTTACATCCTGCAAACCGGCCGCGTGCTGATGCAGGGCTCGGCAAGCGAGATCAAAGGCAATCCGGATGTGCGCAAGGCGTATCTGGGGCTGTAGCTGCAAGCACACTGCCGTAGCCCGGATGAGCGAAGCGATATCCGGGGCAAGCGTTCCCGCATGTCGCTGCGCTCATACGGGCTACGATTGCGGGGGCTGTAGCGCCAACCGTCATTGCGAGCGCAGCGAAGCAATCCAGAATCCCTCCGCGGAAAGACTCTGGATTGCTTCGCTGCGCTCGCAATGACGAGGTTAGAGCCGAGCCTAATGCCCGTGCTCCGGCAGCATCAGCCCAAACACCTTCCCCAGATCGTTCACCTGCTCCGGCGACAAATACCGCGGGTTCATCCCGCGCAGCATCAGATACAGCTTCGCCGTCTCCTCCAGCTCCTCCGTCGCGAACACGGCTGCCTCCAGCGTGTCGCCCGCGACGACCGGGCCGTGATTGGCGAGCAGCACGGATGAGTATTTCCCCGCCAGCCCTCTGATCGCATCGGCGACCGCGGGATCGCCGGGGCGGTAATAGGGCACGAGCGCGGTGGCGCCGCATTTCATCAGATAATAGGCCGTCATCGGCGGCAGCGCGGCGCGCGGGTCGATCTCCGGGAGCATCGACAGCGCGACCGAATGGGTGGAATGCAGGTGCACGATCGCTCTTGCGCTCCCGCGCGTGGCGTAGAGCGCATTGTGCAGCGGAACTTCCTTGGTCGGCGCATCGCCCGAAACCAGTCGGCCCTGATCGTCCAGCCGCGACAATTTTGCGGGATCGAGGAAGCCGAGCGAGGCATTGGTCGGCGTCACCAGCCAGCCGCCGCCATCCAGCCTGACGCTGATATTGCCGGAGGAGCCGGGCGTCAGCCCACGTTCGAACAGGGACCGTCCGAAGCGGCAAATGTCTTCGCGCAGCAATGTCTCGTTGCTCATGGCCGTCATGTCCGTTTGTCTCACGCTTTGGCAGCGCGGCCAAGCCGTGTTATTCCGTTGCCAAGCTGCCGCAAAGGGCGGCCCTCCGGGAAACGTCGCAAGGATCAGTTGTATGTCCGCCTCCACGTCACAGAATCAGCGCATCGCCGTCATCGGGCTCGGCTCGATGGGGTCTGGCATGGCGACCTCGCTGAAGCGCGCCGGTCATGTCGTCACCGGCTGCGACGTCTCGGCTGATGCGGTCGCGCGTTTCGTGACGGAGGGCGGCGCCGGCGCCAAGACGCCGGCTGAAGCTGCCAAGGGCGCCGACATCGTCGTCAGCGTCGTCGTCAATGCGGCGCAGACCGAGACGATCCTGTTCGGCAAGGATGGCGTCGCCGAAACCATGGCCAAGGACAGCGTCTTCCTGTCGTCGGCGACCATGGATCCCGACGTGGCGCGGCGTCTCGCCAAGCAGTTGGAGGCGACCGGCCGGCACTATCTGGATGCGCCGATCTCCGGCGGGGCGCAGCGCGCAGCGCAGGGCGAGCTGACAATTCTCGCTTCCGGCAGTCCGGCTGCGTTTGAGAAGGCGCGGCCCGCGCTCGATGCCATGGCCGCAAAGCTCTACGAGCTCGGCGATGCCGCAGGCCAGGGCGCCGCCTTCAAGATGATCAACCAGTTGCTCGCCGGCGTTCATATCGCCGCCGCCAGCGAGGCGATCGCGTTCGCGGCCAAGCAGGGTCTCGATATCCGCAAGGTCTATGAGGTGATCACGGCGTCCGCCGGAAACTCCTGGATGTTCGAGAACCGCATGCCGCACGTGCTCGACGGCGATTACACGCCGCGCAGTGCGGTCGAGATCTTCGTCAAGGACCTCGGCATTATCCAGGACATGGCGCGCAGTGCCAGATTCCCGGTCCCGGTCTCCGCCGCAGCGCTCCAGATGTTCTTGATGACATCAGCCGCCGGCATGGGCCGCGACGATGATGCGTCGGTAGCGCGGATGTATGCGCAGGTCACCGGCGTCAAGCTGCCCGGCGACAAATAGACAAGAGGATTCCCATGCCCCGTTTTGCCGCCAATCTCTCGATGATGTTCACCGAGGTGCCGTTCCTCGACCGCTTCGATGCCGCTGCGGCAGCCGGCTTCACCGCCGTCGAGTTTCTCTTTCCCTATGAGCATCCGGCCGAGGCGGTCGGCGAGCGGCTCAAGCGCAACGGCTTGACCCAGGCGCTGTTCAACCTGCCGCCGGGCGACTGGAATGCCGGCGAGAAGGGTTTTGCGGCACTTCCGTCGCGATTCCCCGAGCTCAAGGCGAGCCTGGAGACCGCGCTGCCCTACGCCAAGGCGACCGGCGTCAAGCGGCTGCATTTGATGGCGGGCATCGCCAACCGCGGCGAGCGCGTCGCGATCGAGGCGTTCTACAAATCGGTGACGTGGGCCGCCGAGTTCTTCGCGCCGCACGGCATCGACATCGTGCTCGAGCCGATCAATGCGCGCAACGTGCCCGGCTATTTCCTCAACGATTTCGGCTTCGCGCGCGACCTGATCCAGGAGCTGCGGCTTCCGAACCTGAAACTCCAGTTCGACATCTATCACTGCCAGATCATCCATGGCGACGTCACGATGCGGCTGCGCGAGATGATGCCGGTGATCGGCCACATTCAGATCGCCAGCATCCCCTCGCGCAACGAGCCTGACGGCGAGGAGCTGAACTATCCGTTCCTGTTCGACGAACTCGACCGGCTCGGCTATGCCGGCTTCCTCGGCTGCGAATATAATCCGCGCGGCAAGACCACCGACGGCCTTGCCTGGTTCAGGCCTTATGCGGGAGTGAAGCCGTGACACTTGCAGCGAAAATATCTCTTGGCTGCATTGCCGACGACTACACCGGCGCCTCCGACCTCGCCAACACGCTGACGCGCGCCGGCCTGCGCACGGTGCAGACCATCGGCGTGCCCGCGGACGATCTCGCGCTGCCCGAAGTCGACGCTGTCGTGGTGTCCTTGAAGAGCCGCTCGATCGAGGCCGGCCTTGCCGTGTCGCGCTCGCGCGCGGCTGACAAATGGCTGCGCGGCCGTGGCGCCGGCCACGTGCTGTTCAAGATCTGCTCGACCTTCGATTCCACTGATGCGGGCAATATCGGCCCCGTGATGGACGCGCTGCGCGCCGATTGCAGCGAGGCGACCGTGCTGGTGACGCCGGCCTTCCCGGAGACCGGCCGCACCGTCTACCAGGGCAATCTGTTTGTCGGCGCCGTGCCGTTGAACGAGAGCCCGCTGAAGGACCATCCGCTCAATCCGATGCACGATTCCAACCTGGTGCGCGTGCTGGCGCGCCAGAGCAAGACGCAAATCGGCCTCGTCGACCTCGCCACCGTCACGCGCGGCGCGGATGCGGTGCGGGCGCGGCTGGCCGAACTCGCGGGCAAGGGCATTGGCGCGGCGATCATCGACGCCGTGTTCGATCGCGACCTCGAAACCATTGGCCTCGTCGCTGCCCAGCATCGGCTGTCGGTCGGCGCCTCCGGCATGGGCCTTGGGCTGGCGCGGGCGCTGGTGTCGACAGGCAAGGTCACGTCGACAGCGGCGAGCAGCGAGGCGGGGGCGGCGGTCGGCGGATCGGCGGCGTGCCTTGCCGGAAGCTGCTCGCAGGCGACGCTTCAGCAGATTGCCAATGCCGAGCGTGTCATGCCGGTGCTGCATCTCGATCCGGGCCGTATTACTACGGGCGAGGACGAGGCGCAGCGCGCGCTGGCCTGGGCGAAACCGCGACTGGCCGACGGTCCGGTCCTGATCGCATCGAGCTCGACGCCGGATCAGGTCGCCGCGCTCCAGGCGCGCCATGGTCGCGACGCGGCCGGTCACGCCATCGAGCAGGCGATGGCCGATATCGCCGAGGGTCTGGTGCTGGGCGGGGTGAAGCGCCTGGTCGTCGCCGGCGGGGAGACATCCGGCGCCGTGGTCGACCGGTTGAAGATTCCCGGATTTCTCGTGGGAGT
The DNA here is from genome assembly GCF_040547695.1 of Bradyrhizobium sp. JR4.3. Taxonomy (NCBI): domain Bacteria; kingdom Pseudomonadati; phylum Pseudomonadota; class Alphaproteobacteria; order Hyphomicrobiales; family Nitrobacteraceae; genus Bradyrhizobium; species Bradyrhizobium sp. JR4.3. The sequence goes on from NZ_JBEPQF010000010.1 coordinate 201,938, forward strand.
AGAGATCGCAGCCGGCGTCCCGGTGCTGCGTGCAGTCGGTGCTGAAAAAGGCGACATGTTGCTCGCCTTGAAGTCCGGAAATTTCGGCGGCGCGGAGTTTTTCTCCGACGCGCTTGGGCTCATGCGCTGAGCGCAGGGCATTCTTAGCTGCCTGTTCATTTGTTTCAGGCTCGGTACTCGTGCGGGGTCGTTATTAACATCTGCTCAGGTGCTCTGGTGTTTGATTTCGGTACTGCTCCTTTTGGTTGATTCGTAAAATTCCGGACGCGCCGCCGCGCCAGCACAAAGAGACCCGATTATGCTCGCCACCATTTCCATTCGCGCCAAGATCATCAGTGTCGTGGCGTTCCTGCTGGTCGCGATGGCCGGCATGGGTCTGCTCGCCGTCATGAAGATGCGGTCGATGAATGCCAATACCACCGAAATCACGACGAGCTGGATGCCCAGCGTGCGGGTGCTGGGCGAGCTCCGGGCCAGCGTGATCACCTATCGCAACGTCATTCGTCAGCACATGCTGTCCGAGACCCTCGAGGAGAAGCTCGCCAACGAGAAGACCGCCGATACCGTGATCGAGGCGCTCTCCAAGGCGCGCAAGGCCTACGAGCCGATGATCACCTCGCCCGAGGAGCGGAAGCTGTACGAGGACTGGGGTAAGCTCTGGGACGACTACAAGAAGGGCACCGAAGACGTCATGGCGCTCTCGCGCAAGGAGGCCGGCAAGGTTCCGCATGAGGCCCAGGAGCTCAACACCAAGACGGTCAACAAGATCGGTCTTGCGTCTGATGAGGTCCTGAGGAAGGACATCGAGCTGAACACCAAGGGTGGAGACCAGGCTGCTCAGGACGCTGCGGATAGCTACAATTATGCCTTCATGCTGGTCTCGATCATCCTCGGCGCGGCCGTCGTCGTCGGGATCGGCGTCGGCTTCTACCTGGTCCGGGACGTCTCCAGCGGCATCAACTCGATCATCGAGCCGATGCAGGCGCTGGGCAAGGGCGAGCTTTCCGCCGAGGTTCCGCATCGCGGTGAGAAGACCGAGATCGGCGCCATGGCCGACGTGCTCCAGATCTTCAAGGAAGCGCTGATCGCCAAGAAGGCCGCCGACGAAGCCGCCGCGGCCGATGCCGAAGCCAAGATCGAGCGCGGCCGCCGCGTCGACAACATCACCCGCGATTTCGAAACGATGATCGGCGAGATTGTCCAGACCGTGTCGTCGGCCTCGACCCAGTTGGAGGCCTCCGCCTCGACGCTGACCTCGACCGCCGACCGCTCCCAGCGGCTGGCGACCACGGTTGCCGGAGCGTCGGAGGAAGCCTCGACCAACGTGCAGTCGGTCGCCTCGGCGACCGAGGAGATGGCTTCATCGGTAAGCGAGATCAGCCGCCAGGTGCAGGAATCGGCGCGGATGGCGGGCGATGCCGTCGGCCAGGCGCGCTCCACCACCGAGCGCGTCAGCGAACTCTCGAAGGCGGCTTCGCGCATCGGCGACGTCGTTGAGCTCATCAACACCATCGCCGGCCAGACCAACCTGCTGGCGCTGAATGCGACCATCGAAGCCGCACGTGCCGGCGAAGCCGGCCGCGGCTTTGCGGTCGTGGCCTCCGAGGTGAAGGCGCTTGCCGAGCAAACCGCGAAGGCGACCGGTGAGATCGGCCAGCAGATCTCCGGCATCCAGGCGGCGACCAACGACTCGGTCGGCGCCATCAAGGAGATCTCGTCGACCATCGAGCGTCTGTCGGAGATCTCGTCAGCGATCGCGGCGGCAGTGGAAGAGCAGGGCGCGGCGACCCAGGAGATCGCCCGCAACGTCCAGCAGGCGGCGCAGGGCACCCAGCAGGTCTCGTCCAACATCACCGACGTGCAGCGCGGCGCAACCGAGACCGGCACGGCCTCCTCGCAGGTGCTGTCGGCGGCACAGATGCTGTCCAACGACTCCGGCCGGCTCAAGACCGAAGTCAGCAAGTTCCTGACCAACGTTCGCGCGGCGTAGCTACGTCCGCGCGGCGTAACGACGGACGCGCGAGGTGTAAACTCCCGCGTCAAAATCCATTGACGAACGAGCGGCGCCTCAAGCGCCGCTCTTTTTTTTCGAGCGCCGGTAGCCTGATGTCGGTAGCAGGTACCATCATGTGGGTTCCGCGGAAGTGGACGGGTTGCCTCCTTCATCGATAGTTAAATTCGGCTTACGAGAATGGTCACAAGGACCGCCGGTAGCAGCCCTGATTGGAATCGCCGCTCATTTCATCCAACTTTTGGGGCTCGCATGCGCAAGAACTTACCCGTCACCGATGTCGAATATTCCGTCAGCGATGAGACGCTGATCGTCTCCCGGACTGACCTCAAGGGCAAGCTCACCTACTTCAATGACGACTTCCTTGCTGCAGCCGGCTTCACGTCCGCGGAGCTGATGGGCCAGCCGCACAACATCGTCCGTCACCCCGACATGCCGCCGGAGGCATTCGACAATCTCTGGGACACGCTGAAGGCCGGCAAGCCGTGGCTCGGCGCGGTGAAGAACCGCCGCAAGAACGGCGATTTCTACTGGGTGCTGGCGACGGCATCGCCCATTCGCGAGAACGGCCAGGTCACGGGCTTTACGTCGATCCGCACCAGATTGCCGGCCGATCAGCGCAAGCTGGCCGAAGAGGTCTACGCTGCAATCCGCGAGAAGAAGCCGCATGGTTATCGCGTTGACGCCGGCATCATCCGCCGCCGCTCGCTGCTCGACCATTTTGCGATCTTCACCAGAACGCTGAAGGCGCGCCTGGTCACCACGATGGCGCTGCAGCTGCTGTTCGTGCTTGGGCTTGGCATCGGCGGCGCGCTCTCGACCGGCGGCACGACCAGCCTGAGCCTGGCGCTGCTGGCCGCCGCCGGCGCTGCCGTCCTCGGCTTCGCCGGCTTGACGACCATGCGCGCCGTCCAGGGGCCAATGCAGCAGCTCAACGACACCTTGGTCAACCTCGTCCAGGACAAGCTGGACAACCGCATCGTGATCCAGCGCGACGACGAGATTGGCGAGGCGCTGCGCAACCTCCAGACCGTGCAGACGATCATCCGCTTCAGCCGCGACGAGGTGCAGGCGGTGCAGCGCCGTGCCGAGGGACAGCGCAAGGCCGACATGACAAAGCTTGCCGACGGCTTCGAGGCCGCGGTCGGCGAAATCGTCGAGACCGTGTCCTCGGCGGCGACCGAACTCGAGGCGTCGGCCTCGACGCTGACCTCGACCGCCGGTCGGGCGCAGGAATTGGCGACGGTGGTCGCGTCCGCCTCGGAAGAAGCCTCCACCAACGTCCATTCAGTGGCGTCGGCCGCCGAAGAGATGTCCTCCTCGGTGCGTGAGATCAGCCGGCAGGTGCAGGAATCCGCCCGGATCGCCGGGGAGGCCGTCAGCCAGGCGCAATCCACCACCGAACGGGTCAGCGAATTGTCGCGGGCGGCGTCCCGGATCGGCGACGTCGTCGAGCTCATCAACGCCATTGCAGGTCAGACAAATCTGCTGGCGCTGAATGCGACGATCGAGGCGGCTCGTGCCGGCGAAGCCGGCCGCGGCTTTGCGGTCGTTGCCTCGGAGGTGAAGGCGCTCGCCGAGCAGACGGCCAAGGCCACCGGCGAAATCGGCCAGCAGATCGGCGGCATCCAGACGGCCACGCAGGAATCGGTAGGTGCCATCGGCGAGATCAGCGGCACGATCGCCCGCCTGTCGGAAATCTCCTCGGCGATTGCGGCGGCGGTGGAGCAGCAGGGTGCGGCGACCCAGGAGATCGCTCGCAACGTGCAGCAGGCGGCCCAAGGCACCCAGCAGGTGTCGTCCAATGTCGGCGAGGTCCAGCACGGTGCTTCCGAAACCGGCTCGGCGTCCTCGCAAGTGTTGTCGGCCGCCCAGATGCTGTCGCGCGACTCGAGCCGCCTCAAGCTCGAAGTCGGCAAGTTCCTGGACTCGGTCCGCGCCGCATGAGGCGGCCGCATGGCCGCAGTGCGTGTTCCGCAGTGCGGTAGCACGGAAGTGAATGCAGGAAGCCGCCGGAGATTGGTGTTTCCGGCGGTGCTCGGGTAAAGGGAGGAAGGGATCCCCGTGGGGGCGGATTCCGTATCCTCGCTTGACCTGGAATTTCCCGGCGAATGATTGCTCTGGTCCGTATTGCCCTGAGCCGGCCCTACACGTTTGTCGTGCTCGCGCTCCTGCTCCTGATCATCGGACCGCTGGCGGCGCTGCGGACGCCGACCGACATCTTCCCGGACATCCGCATTCCCGTGATCGGCGTGGTCTGGCAGTACACCGGCCTGCCGCCCGACCAGATGTCGGGCCGCATCACCACGCCGTTTCAGCGCGCGCTGACCACGACGGTCAACGACATCGAGCACATCACCGCCAATTCCTATAACGGCTTTGGCATCATCAAGATCTTCTTCCAGCCGAACGTCGACATCCGCACCGCCAATGCGCAGGTCACCGCGATCTCGCAGACGCTGATCAAGCAGATGCCGCCGGGCGCGACGCCGCCTCTGATCCTGAATTACTCCGCCTCCACCGTGCCGATCGTCCAGGTGGCGCTATCGGGTGACGGGCTGACCGAGCAGAACCTCGCCGATATCGGCATCAACCAGCTCCGCACGCCGCTGGTCACCGTGCCGGGTGCTGCGATCCCGTATCCCTTCGGCGGCAAGCAGCGCCAGATCCAGATCGACCTCGACCCCACCGCGCTCCAGGCCCGCGGCCTGTCCGGCCAGGACGTCGCCAATGCGCTGGCTGCGCAGAACCTGATCACGCCTGTCGGCACCCAGAAGATCGGCACCTTCGAGTACAACATCCAGCTCAACAATTCGCCGCTGAAGATCGACGAGCTCGGCAATCTGCCGATCAAGACCGTCAATGGCGCGATGGTCTATGTGCGCGACGTCGCGACTGTGCGGGACGGCAATCCGCCGCAGACCAACATCGTCCATGTCGACGGCAACCGCTCGGTGCTGATGATGGTGCTGAAGGCGGGCGCGACCTCGACGCTCGACATCATCGCCGGCATCAAGCAGAAGGTGATCGACGTCAAGGACCAGCTGCCGGACGCGCTCAAGATCGGCTTCATCGGCGATCAGTCGGTATTCGTCCGCGGCGCCATCGAAGGCGTCGCGTTTGAAGGCGTGATCGCGGCGCTGCTCACCAGCGTCATGATCCTGCTGTTCCTCGGCAGCTGGCGCTCGACCGTCATCATCGCGGTCTCGATCCCGCTCTCCGTGCTCGGCGCCATCATCATGCTGTCGGCGATCGGCGAGACGCTGAACATCATGACGCTCGGCGGCCTGGCGCTCGCGGTCGGCATTCTCGTCGACGATGCCACCGTCACGATCGAGAACATCAACTACCATCTGGAGCAGGGCAAGCCGGTCGAGCAGTCGATCCTCGATGGCGCCAACCAGATCGTGACGCCGGCCTTCGTCTCGCTGCTCTGCATCTGCATCGTGTTCGTGCCGATGTTCTTCCTCACCGGCGTGGCGCGCTTCCTGTTCGTGCCGATGGCGGAAGCGGTGATGTTCGCGATGATCTGGTCATTCCTGCTGTCGCGTACCTTGGTGCCGACCATGGCCAACTATCTGTTGCAGGCACATGTCCATCACGAGGACGGCCCGCCGAAGTCGCGCAATCCCCTGGTCTGGTTCCAGCGCGGCTTCGAGGCTCGCTTCGAGCGCATTCGCGGCGGCTACCATAATTTCCTCGGGCTCGCGCTGGCGCACCGTCCGGTGTTCGTGATCGGCTTCCTTTGCGTGGTCGCCGCCTCCTTCGCGCTGGTGCCCTTCCTCGGGCGCAACTTCTTCCCCGCGGTCGATGCCGGCAACATCCTGATGCACGTCCGCACCCAGGTCGGCACCCGCGTGGAGGAGACCGCGAACCAGCTCGCCGACGTGCAGAAGGCGATCCGCAAGCTGATCCCGGGCGAGATCGAAACGCTGACCGACAACATCGGCATGCCGATCTCCGGCATCAACATGACCTACAACAACACCGGCGTGATCGGCCCGCAGGATGGCGACATCCAGATCAAGCTGAAGGAAGGCCACAAGCCGACCGAGGAGCATGTGCGCGTGCTGCGTGAGCAACTGCCGCGGCTGTTCCCCGGCGTCAGCTTCGCCTTCCTGCCGGCCGACATCGTCAGCCAGATCCTGAACTTCGGCGCGCCGGCGCCGATCGACCTGCAGATCCGCGGCGCCAATCTCAGCGCCAACTTCGCGTATGCCAACAATCTGCTGGCCAAGGTCCGCAGGATTCCCGGCGTCGCGGATGCGCGCATCCAGCAATCGCCGAACAATCCGACCTTCAACATCGACGTCGACCGCACCCGCGCGCAATATGTCGGCCTGACCGAGCGCGACGTCACCAACAGTCTCGTGGTCAACCTTGCCGGCTCCTCGCAGGTAGCGCCGACCTACTACCTCAATCCTGATAACGGCGTGTCCTATTCGATCGTGATGCAGACGCCGCAATACCAGATGGATTCGCTCAGCGCGCTGCAGACGCTGCCGATCACGGCCGCCGGAAATTCGCAGTCGCCGATCCTCGGCGGCATCGCCGACATCAAGCGCTCGACCTCGAGCGCGGTGGTCTCGCAATACGACATCCAGTCGATGGTGCAGATCTTCGCCACCACCTCGGGCCGCGATCTCGGTGCGGTCGCGACCGACATCCGCCAGGTGATCGCCGACACCGCCAGGGAGGTGCCGAAAGGCTCTTCGGTGGTGCTGCTCGGCCAGGTGCAGACCATGAACAGCGCCTTCACCGGCTTGTTGTTCGGCCTGCTCGGCGCGGTCGTCCTGATCTATTTCCTGATCGTCGTGAACTTCCAGTCCTGGTCCGATCCGTTCGTGATCATCACGGCGCTGCCCGCCGCACTCGCCGGCATCGTCTGGATGCTGTTCGCCACTGAGACGACGCTGTCGGTGCCGGCGCTGACCGGCGCCATCATGTGCATGGGCGTTGCCACCGCCAACAGCGTGCTCGTAATCTCGTTCGCGCGCGAGCGCTACGAAGAGCTCGGCGATCCCATCGCCGCGGCGCTGGAAGCCGGCTTTGTCCGGTTCCGCCCGGTGCTGATGACCGCGCTCGCCATGATCATCGGCATGGCGCCCATGGCCCTGGGGCTCGGCGAGGGTGGCGAGCAGAATGCGCCGCTCGGCCGCGCCGTGATCGGCGGCCTGATCTTTGCAACCTTCGCCACGCTGATGTTCGTTCCCGTGGTGTTCAGTATGGTACACAAGAAGCAAGGCGGCAAAGCCGCCGCCCCTTTGGAGACTCCGCATGTCGCCCACTGAATCCCGCTCCCCGGTGTCGCACCGGAAACTGGGCATTTTCGGCGTGGTGGCGCTGATCGCGGCGGGCCTGGTCGTGGGCACCGGCATCCGCGCGCGCGAGGAGCAGGGCTCCAAACTGAAGGCATGGACCGATGATCAGGCTGTTCCGAGCGTCGCGGTGACGCTGCCTAATGCCAAGGCTCTCAATACGACCATCGACTTGCCGGGCCGTCTCGAAGCCTATTATCGCGCGCCGATCTTTGCCCGCGTTCCCGGCTATCTCAAGAGCTGGAGCGCCGACATCGGTGCGCGGGTGAAGGCCGGTCAGGTGATCGCCGAGATCGAGGCGCCCGACCTCGACCAGCAACTGCTTCAGGCCCGCGCCGACCTCGCCAGCCAGCAGTCCAGTGCCAGGCTGTCGGAAGCCACCCTCAACCGCCGCAAGACGCTGGTCGCCTCCAACTTCGTCTCCGCGCAGGAGATCGACGAGCGTACCGCCGATCTCGCCAACAAGAACGCGGCGGTTCGCTCGGGCCAGGCGAATGTCGAGCGCCTCGAAGCGCTGGCCGGTTACAAGAAGATCACCGCTCCGTTTGACGGTGTGGTCACGGCGCGCGACACCGACGTCGGTGCGCTGATCAATTCGGGCGGCGGCTCGGGCCCGGCGATGTTCGTGGTCTCCGACATCACCAAGCTGCGCGTCTACATCAACGTGCCCCAGAACTACGTGCCCGCGATCAAGATCGGCGCCAAGGCCGCCATTGTGCTGCCGGAGTATCCGAACCGGACCTTCCAGGCGACGGTGGAAGCCTCCTCGCAGGCGGTTGACGTCGCCTCCGGCACGACGCGCATGCAACTTGGTCTCGACAATTCCTCGGGCGAGCTGATGCCGGGCGGCTACGCCAGCGTGAAGCTCAACCTGCAGCGCGACTCCGCGCCGCTCAGCATTCCCGCCAGTGCGCTGATCTTCAACGGCAGCGGCCTGCGCGTCGCAACCGTCGGTCCGGACGACAAGGTCCTGTTCAAGGCCGTGACCATCGCCCGCGACCTCGGCCGCGAGATCGAGCTCGCCTCGGGAATTGCAGCGGACGACCGCGTCATCACGGCACCACCGGACGGCCTTTCCGACGGCGATCAGGTCCGCGTGACCGGCACTGGTGCCAAGGGCAAGCCGGCGACGGCGTCGGAGACGCAGGCGCCGAAGGGGTAGGGTGAGTTTGTAGGGTGGGTTAGCCGAAGGCGTAACTCACCACTGTTCGTCTCCGCGCAAGCAAAAGAGGTGGGTTACGCCTTCGGCTAACCCACCCTACGAGACTACGCCACGCGCCACTCCGGAACGCCATCCGCGGCCATCGTGATCTCGCCAAGCGAACCCACCGGCGTGCGGTCCATGTTCAGCACTTGCGCCAACGTCGCCGTGTCGCCCGCGGGAATCCGCGCCAGCGTGCGCCTGTCGTCTTCCGTCCGCAGCATCACCACGCCATGCTCGACATCGCCACTGCGGCCATAGAGCACCGTAAAGCTCTCGACCTTGCCCATGCCGCTCGGCTCCGTCACGAACTCCGGCACCGCGCGCTTGTTGCGGTCCGCCGCCGCCTGCACGCTCGTCTCCTGTGCCAATGCTTCACGCGGCGGCGCCTTCGACACCACCAGCGCATGATGCTTGGTGACGAAGCCGCCCTGGCCGTAGAGCAGGCCGAGCTTGGCGCCGTCGCGCAGGCGCCGCACCATCGCGCAGGCCGCATGGGTCATGTAGGTGTTGAGCGGCGCCCCGAAGAAGGTGAGGCCGCCTGTTACGGTCGGCTGCACGTCCGCACCCAGGCCCAGCGTCCGCCGCGCCATTTTGGGCACGCACGGGAAGCAGCTATAGAGCTCGATCGCGTCGAAATTCTTGCCGTCGCCGTCGGCGAGATCCATCACGGCCTTCAAAACGGCGTTCTGCGAATGGCTCTCGTAAAACTGGTCGCGCAAAAGATAGTCGCGCGGTTCCTCGGCCGAGGCGCCGCCGAGCGGGTAGACGAGCTTGTCCTCGGCGATGCCTGCCGCACGCGCCCTGGCGAGGCTGGTGAGCAGCAGCGCGCCGCCCATGTTGACGCTAGGGTTGGCAACCATGAGCTTGTTGTAGGGCCAGGCGATCAGGCGGTTGTCCGCGGTCGGCGTCGTGATTTCGTCGGGCGCATAGCGCCGCTTCAGCCAGGCATTTGGATTTTGCGCGGCGGCTTCTGAATAGCGCGACCACAGCACGCCTGACTCCGCCATCGCTTCGCGCGGCGTCTGGTCCCAATACGCCGAGGAGGCGGCCTCGTAGAATGGATACACCGTGACGGGCCGGAACACCCCGAGCTTCTGCGCCAGCGGCTTCTGATACGCTGCGCCGCGTTTCGGCTCCTCGACGTCATGGGCGAACGGCGTCCATGGCAGCTTCGCGCCGGCGCGCTCCGCCTTGGTCGCCGTCGACTGTGCCTCCGCGCCGCAGACAGCGGCAACACTGCATTCACCGCGCGCAATGCGCTTTGCTGCCTCGTGGATATAGCGGATCGGGCTCTCGCCGCCGACGGGGCCGTAATAGCAATGCGCGGGCGAGATGCCGAGTCGTTGCGCCAGCAACTGCTCCGGATCGCGATAGCGCCAGCTCAGGAAGTTGACGACGTCGAGCGATTGCACCTCCCCGAGCAGCTTTGCGCCGGCGTCTGCTTCCGCGCGCAGCAAGGCCTGTTCGAGCAGGTCCAGCGGCTCGAGGCCCTCGGTGATCTCCTTGGGGCGGTCGACGATCTCGCCGATGCCGACGATGACGGGGATGCGGTCTTCGGGGGTATTCTTCTGGTCTGTCATGCTTCAATTCACGATGTCAGTTGTTTCGTCATTGCGAGCGTAGCGAAGCAATCCAGGATCTTTCCGCGGTGATAGTCTGGATTGCTTCGCTGCGCTCGCAATGACGGTGTGTGGCAATCACTCCGCGACCAGCGCATTCATGTGCTCGACGGCTTCGGCGAACTCTTCCTTGAACTCCTGCACCACCGCGCCGGCCGACTTTACGCTGTCGATCAGCCCGACGCCCTGGCCGACGAAGTAACTCACGAGATCGCGCGCCTTCGCGTTGCCGCTCGCAGCTGCACGATCGATCGAGTGGAAGGCGTCGCGGCTGATGACACTCTGCAGCGGCATCGGCAATGCGCCGGGGCTCTCGGGTGCGCGGTCCCAGGCGTCGGTCCAGACCGAGCGAAGCTGCCGTGCCGGTTTCCCGGTGCGGCCCTTCGAGCGGATCGCATCGCGCGACGATGCCGCGATCATCTTCTCGCGAAAGATCTCCGTGGTCTCGGACTCGACGGTGGCAAGCCACACCGAGCCGGTCCAGGCACCTGCGGCACCCATCGCCATGCAGGCTGCCATCTGCCGTCCCGTCATGATGCCGCCGGCCGCCAGCACCGGCACGTCGCGGATCTTCTTGATCGCCTTGATCACCTCGGGCACCAGCACCATGGTCGAGACCTCGCCGCAATGGCCGCCGGCCTCGGTGCCCTGGACCACGAGGATATCGACGCCGGCCGCGACCTGGCGCAGCGCGTGCTCCTTGGCCCCGACCAGCGCCGCGACCGGCACGCCGTGCTTCCTGCCCATCTCGATCATGGCCTTCGGCGGCACGCCCAAGGCATTGGCGATCAGGCGGATCGGGTGGTTGAACGAGACCTCCAGCAGCTCCAACGCGGTCCTGCCATCGAACGGCTGCGGCTGGTTGTCAGCGACCTCGGTGGTCGTGAGTTCGATATCGTATTTCTTCAGGAGATCGCGCGTGTAGTCGCGGTGCTCCTGAGGCACGCGCGCTTCAAGGCTCTTCCAGGTGACGTCCTTTTCGCCCGCCGTCGAGATGTTTTCGGGGATCAGCACGTCGACGCCGTAGGGCTTGCCGTCGACGTGATCGTCGATCCATTTGAGCTCGCGCTCCAGCGTATCCGGCGTGTGCACGGTGGCACCTAACACGCCAAAGCCTCCGGCCCGGCTGACGGCGGCGACGACATCGCGGCAATGGCTGAAGGCGAGCAGCGGGAAATCGATGCCCAGCATGTCGCAGATCGGCGATTTCATCGTTCTCTCCCGGCGGCCTCGCGTTGCTGTCGTTGCAATCTTGAGCGAAGGCTCATCGACGCTAGACCATCGTCTTGCGCTATGCCAATCCGGATTTGGCGGCGCATCTTGCGTGCACACGCCGTGCTGCGCGAAGCCGTACGCCTGGCTCGACGGATGCGGCCTCTGGTGCTGGCCGTCCTCGGCAACGTCGGATGCATGACGCGGCCTCGAGGCCCGCGCCGGACGCAGGGCCGGCGGGGCTTGCCATCGGCCGTCCGTGGGCTAATTAATGCAGGCGCATCTTTTTCGCCGGAGCCCGCCCATGACCGACACCCCCGCCTACGTGCCGCCGAAAGTCTGGACCTGGAACAAGGAGAATGGCGGGCAGTTCGCCAGCATCAACCGTCCCATTGCCGGTCCCACCCACGATCAGGAGCTGCCGGTCGGCAAGCATCCCTTCCAGCTCTATTCGCTGGCGACGCCGAACGGCGTCAAGGTCACCGTGATGCTGGAGGAGCTTCTGGCGCTCGGCCACAAGGGCGCGGAATACGACGCCTGGCTGATCAAGATCGGCAACGGCGACCAGTTCGGCAGCGGCTTTGTCGACATCAATCCGAATTCCAAGATCCCGGCGCTGATGGACCGCTCCGGCCCGGAGCCGATCCGGGTGTTCGAGTCCGGCTCGATCCTCTTCTACCTCGCCGAAAAGTTCGGCGCCTTCCTGCCGAAGGACATCAAGAGCCGCACTGAAGCGATGTCGTGGCTGTTCTGGCAGATGGGCAGCGCGCCCTATCTCGGCGGTGGCTTCGGCCACTTCTACGCCTACGCGCCGACCAAGATCGAATACGCCATCGACCGTTTCGCGATGGAGACCAAGCGCCAGCTCGACGTGCTCGACCGCCGGCTCGCCGACAACGAATATCTCGCCGGCAGCGACTACAGCATTGCCGACATGGCGGTGTGGCCCTGGTACGGCGCGCTCGCCAAGGGGCTGGTCTATGGCGCGGGCGAATTCCTCTCCGTGCAGGACTACAAGCACGTGCAGCGCTGGACCGACCAGATCGCCAAGCGTCCGGCCGTCAAGCGCGGCCGCATGGTCAACCGTGTCTCCGGCGATCCCGCCAGCCAGCTCCACGAGCGTCACGACGCCAGCGACTTCGAGACCAGGACGCAGGACAAGGTCGGCGAGGTGGCCGCGTCGTAGGCGCATCGCTGAACATCGCAGTATTGTAGGGTGGGTTAGCGCTAGCGTAACCCACCTCTTTCGCTTCCCCGGAGACGAACAGTGGTGGGTTACGCTTCGCTAACCCACCCTACGGCAGGGCCGCGCTTGGCGAGACCTCACGCCATGCTCAGCTCGTGGCGTCCCACCACCATCCAGTGCACCTCGTCCGGACCGTCCGCGAAGCGGAGATGACGGACGTCCTGGTACATTTCGGCGAGCGGGGTCCAGTGCGAGATGCCCGTGGCGCCGTGCATCTGGATCGACTGGTCGATAATCTTGCAGGCGCGCTCCGGCACCATGGCCTTGACCATGGACACCCAGACGCGAGCTTCCTTGTTGCCGAGCACGTCCATGGCCTTGGCGGCCTTCAGCACCATCAGTCGCATCGCCTCGATCTCGCAGCGCGCCTGCGCGATGATCTGCATGTTGCCGCCGAGATGGGCGATCTTCTTGCCGAAGGCTTCACGGGTGAGGCCACGCTGCACCATCAAATCGAGCGCCTTCTCGGCCTTGCCGATGGTGCGCATGCAGTGATGGATGCGGCCCGGCCCGAGCCGAAGCTGCGAGATTTCGAAGCCGCGGCCTTCGCCGAGCAGAATGTTCTCCTTGGGCACGCGCACGTTGTTGAAGCGCATGTGCATGTGGCCGCGCGGCGCGTGGTCCTGGCCGAACACGTACATGGGGCCGAGCACCTCGACGCCGGGCGTGTCGCGCGGCACCAGGATCTGCGACTGCTGCTTGCTCGGCGCCGCATCCGGATTGGTCTTCACCATCACGATGAGGATCTTGCAGCGGGGATCGCCGACGCCGGAGATGTAATACTTCTCGCCGTTGATCACCCATTCGTCGCCGACGAGCTTGGCGGTGGTCGAGATGTTCTTGGCATCGGAGGAGGCGACGTTCGGCTCGGTCATGACATAGGCCGAGCGGATCTCGCCGTTCATCAGTGGCTTCAGCCACTTCTCCTTCTGCTCCTTGGTGCCGACGCGCTCCAGCACCTCCATGTTGCCGGTGTCAGGCGCCGAGCAGTTCATGCTTTCCGAGGCCAACGGGCTCTTGCCGAGCTCGGATGCGATATAGGCGTAGTCGAGATTCTTCAGGCCCTGGCCGGTCTCGTCGTCGGGCAGGAAGAAATTCCAGAGGCCTTCCTGCTTGGCCTTGTTCTTGGCCTTCTCCAGCACCTCGAGCTGCTTGGGCGTGAAGCTCCAGCGATCCTCTTTGCCTTCGCCGGCCTTGGCGAATTCGATCGACATCGGCTCGACGGTGTCGCGGATGAACTTCCTGACGTGATCATAGAGCGGCCGGACCTGGTCCGACATCCTGAGGTCGTTGAGCTCGTCGCCGGGATTGAGGGTGTAGTTGGTGGTGCGGGGAATATAGGTGTGTTTTGTCATTGTTCCTCCCGGGGTCGCTGAGATCGCATTGAGCCGGAGAATAGTCGCAGCGTCGGCAAAGTGCGAGCGCGCATTTTCTAGAGCGAGCCATGCCATGCGATGGAATATCGCAGGGCGTTTGAAATGTTGTTTGAATGGGACGGTTGCCGCGAGCGCTGCTGTCATCGCCCGCGAAGGCGGGCGATCCAGTAATCCGAGGCGTCGGTGATTCATGGAGAAGCCGCGGCGTACTGGATTCCCCGCCTTCGGGGAATGACAGTGTTTGCTGTGGTTAGTTCGCCATCCGATGCATCGCGCATATCTTGTTGCCGTCGAGGTCGCGCAGATACGCGATATAGAGGTTGACGCCCGGGCCTTGGCGGATGCCGGGCGGATCTTCGCAAGGAACGCCGCCGGCAGCGATGCCGGCCGTATGCCATGCATTGACCTGCTCCGGCGAGTTGGCGGCAAAGCCGATGGTGCCGCCATTCGCAGGCGTCGCCGCTTCGCCGTTGATAGGCTTGGTCACCGAGAACACGCCGGTCTTGGTGATGTAGAAGATGCGATGGCCGTCGACCCGCGCCGGCCGCACCTCGAGCGTGGACAGCAAATTGTCGTAGAAGGCCTTGGCCTTGTCGAGGTCGTTGGTGCCGATCATCACGTGTGAAAACATTTTGCCCTATTTCCCTCATCTTGTAGCCCGGATGGAGCGCAGCGTAATCCGGGTCTTGTTTGCTTTTGGCCGTTCCGGATTGCGCTGCGCTCCATCCGGGCTACGAGAATCAAAACGCCGTATAGCCGCCGTCGATCACGAACGTATCCGCGGTGTGGTACGACGACGCCTTGCTCATCAGATACACTGCGATGCCGCCGAAATCGCTGGCTTCGCCAAAGCGGCGCACCGGAATGCGCGGCATCACGTTTGCGACGAATTTCTCGTTGGCCATCAGGCCCGAGGTCATGTCGCTCTTGATCCAGCCGGGCAGGATCGCGTTCGCGGTGACGCCGTGGCGCGCCAGCTCAACGCCGAGCGCGCGCACCAGCGCGTTGATCGCGGCCTTGGTCGCCGCGTAGTGCTCGTTGCGGGCGGTACCGAAGATCGAGGCGAGACTCGAAGTCGCCACCAGCCGACCGAAGGGATCGCCCGCATTGGCGCGCTCGGTCATGTGTTTTGCGGCCGCCTGGAACGCGTGGAACACGCCGTCGAGATTGGTCGCAAACATCCCACGCCATTCCTCTTCGGTGCGTTCGATGAAGGAGCGCCGGCCGCCGCCGCCGATGCCGGCATTGGCGAAGCAGCCGTCGACCCGGCCGAACATGTCGAGCGTGGCCTTCATCGTGGCATTGACCGAGGCCGGGTCGGTGACGTCGCAGACCCGCGCGTCGACCTTACCTGATAGCCCCGCCAGGCTCGCGGCAGCGCTGCTGTTCTTGTCAGGATTGCGACCCCAGATCGAGACGTTGCAGCCCTGGCCGGCGAGCGCCTGCGCGATGCCTAGCCCGATGCCGCCATTGCCGCCGGTGATCACGGCGACCCGTCCCGAAAGGTCGAAAAGGTTCATGGCGCGTTTCCTGTTTTTTTGGCATGCGCGCATCAGCCGCTGCGCGCAAGATTGCTTGCTATGCTCTGATCACCATGGACAAGACCGTGCCAAAAATCAAATATGCGCCCCGGCAAAAGTAATTCCGGTCTGCGAAACTGGCGCAGGCCGCAACTCACGAGGAAACCATGCAGTTCAAACACGTCACGCTCGATCTCGATGGCTCGGTCGCGATCCTCAAGCTCGACCACCAGGAGGTGATGAACGCGGTCTCCGTCGACATGCTGGGCGGTCTCGCGGAAGCGCTCGACACGATCGAGGAGAAGAAGGACGAGGTGCGCTGCGTCGTTCTCACCGGCGCGGGGCGGGCGTTCTGCACCGGCGCGAATCTCCAGGGCCGCAACAAGCAGTCGAAGAAGACCAAGGCCGGCCTGACGCTTGAGACCGGCTTCCATCCCTTCCTGCGCCGCATCCGCAATCTGCATTGCCCGATCGTGACCGCGGTCAACGGCCCCGCGGCCGGCGCCGGCATGAGCTTCGCGCTGCTCGGCGACATGATTTTATGCGCGCGGTCCTCTTACTTTCTTCAAGCCTTCCGCCGTATCGGCCTGGTGCCGGATTGCGGCTCGACCTGGCTCTTGCCGCGGCTGATCGGCAAGGCGCGCTCGATCGAATTGTCGCTGATGGGCGAGCGGCTCCCAGCCGAGAAGGCGCTGGAATGGGGCCTCGTCAACCGCGTCTATGATGACGGCGTGCTGATGGAGGAGGCGATGAAGCTCGCGCATGACCTCGCCAGCGGCCCGACGGTCGCGCTGTCGCTGATCCGCAAGCTCTACTGGGACAGCCCGGAAAATTCCTTCGAGGATCAGCTCAATCTCGAATTCCAGTGCCAGCTCCGCGCCGGCGACACGGATGATTTCCGCGAAGGCGTCGGCGCCTTCCTGGAGAAGCGGCCGGCCAAATTCAACGGCAGGTGATCAAGGGCAAATGATCGAGGCCGAACTCTCCCGCAGCGTTGCGCGCTGGTGCCCGGGCGCAACTGGTGTCGCTGGCGTGGCAAGACTGTCCGGCGGCGCCAGCCAGGAGACCTGGCGCTTCGACATCGTGCATCCCGATGGGCCGATCGGTGCGATCCTGCGCCGCTCGCCGAAGGGGTATGGCGCGGCGCCGACGCGCGCGGCAGGACTCGGTGCGGAAGCGCAGCTGATGCAGCTTGCCTATGAGGCCGGCGTGCCGTCGCCGCGCGTGATGCATGTGCTCGTGCCGGACGACAATCTCGGCACCGGCTTCATCATGCAGCGGGTCGAGGGCGAGACCATTGCGCGCAAGATCCTGCGCGACGACGAGTTCGCGGCGACGCGGCCGCTTCTCGCGCGGCAGATTGGCGAGGTGCTTGCGAAGCTGCACGGGCTGCCGCGGGACAAATTGCCCGAGCTGCGCAGCCGGTCCGCGACCGAGGAGATCGCCGAGTTCGAGCGCGATTATCGCAGCCTGGACTGGCCCAAACCCGTGTTCGAGCTGGCGCTGCGCTGGCTGCGCGACCACGATCCGGGTCCTTCGGCCGAGACGACGCTGGTGCACGGCGATTTCCGCAACGGCAATCTCATCATCGGCGCAGACGGCGTGCGCGCGGTGCTTGACTGGGAGCTCGCTCATCTCGGCGACCCCATGGAGGATCTCGGCTGGGTCTGCGTTAATTCCTGGCGTTTTGGCGAGATCGACAAGCCCGTCGGCGGCTTTGGCTCGCGTGAGGAGCTGTTCGCCGGCTATGAGGCGGCTGGGCGGAAGGTCGATCCATCGCGTGTCAAATTCTGGGAAGTGATGGGCACGCTGCGCTGGGGCATCATGTGCGGCGGCATGATGCAGCGATTTCGAGAAAGTCCGGACCATTCGATGGAACGCGCCATGATCGGACGCCGTGCCTCCGAGACCGAGATCGATCTGTTGCGGCTGCTGGTGCCGCGGGGGAGTTGACCATGCAGGACGAGCCGACCCCGATCGAGCTGACCAAGTCAGTCGCCGATTTCCTCCGCAACGATATCGCGCCGCTGATCTCCGGCCACCAGGCTTTCAAGCTGCGCGTCGCCATCAATATTCTCGATCTCGTGACACGGCAGTTGACGCTGGAGGAGGGGAGCGATGCCGCGGAGGTGGACCGGTTGCGCGCGTTGCTCGGCATGGACGGCGCGGTCACCGACCTCAACCGCGCACTCGCCGAGCGCATCGCCAAGGGCGAGGTCGATCTCGCAACGCCGGGCCTTGCCGAGCATCTGTGGCAGACGACCATGGATAAGCTTGCCGTGGATCAGCCGAATTATGCCTCGTACAAGCGGGAGCTGTCGCGCGGCGGGTAAGCGGCGCCACATTCTCCGCGGTCATCGCCCGCGAAGGCGGGCGATCCAGTATTCCAGAGACGGCAGCGATTGAGCCGAGAAGCCGCGGCGTACTGGATGCCCCGGTCAAGCCGGGGCATGACACCGGTGGCGTTGGGAGCCGTGACGGGCCGATCGACCCTTCACTTCCCTATCCATTTCGGCGGCCGCTTCTCCGCAAACGCCTTCGGGCCCTCGATGTAATCCTGCGAGGCCGCCATCGCCTTCACCGCCGGATACTCGCGCTGCTCCTCGATCGCCTGCTCCAGCGACACGCCGAGGCCCTTCTGGATCGCCTGCTTCGAGGCCCGGATCGACATCGGCGAATTCTTGGTGATCATCTCAGCCCAGCGCAGCGCGGCCGTGAGCGCCTCGCCCTGCGGCACCACCTCATTGACGAAGCCGAGTTCGAGACCCTCTTTGGCGCTGACGTGGCGCGCGGTGAGGATCATGCCCATGGCGCGCTTCAGCCCGATCTGGCGCGGCAGCCGGTGCAGGCCACCGGCGAGTGCGGCGAGGCCAACGCGCGGCTCGGGCAGCGCGAAGGTCGCGTTCTCCGAGGCAATGATGAGGTCGCAGGCCAGCGCGATCTCGAAACCGCCGCCCATGGCCACGCCATTGACCGCAGCGATGATCGGCTTGTCGCAGTCGAAGCGCGCGGTGAGGCCGGCAAAGCCGCCCTTGTCCCAGCCGCGCTTGCCGCCGGCCGCCTGCCACTTCAGATCGTTGCCGGCGCAGAACGCCTTGTCGCCGCTGCCTGTGACGATCGCGATCCACTGCTCGGAATCGGCGGAGAAATCGTCAAACACTTTGTTGAGCTCGAAATGCGCGTCGGTGTGCAGCGCGTTGTAGACCTCGGGCCGCGACAGCGTGACGATCGTGATCGGCCCCTTGCGTTCCACCTTTGAGAATTTCAGCTCCATGCTCGCTCCCGCAGTTTCTCGTGAAGGAATATTGCCGGAATACTACCGCGCCACCGCGCTAGAGCACCATCGAATTGCGCAATGCGCCCTGCGCATCCGGTACGCCTCCCATTGCTTGACTTGGCGACGCTCTTCTCACCTTAATCGTGCGAAGCAAAGCTGCGCCCAGCGCCTTAACGCAAAACGAAAAAAACACCCGGGAGAGAGCCGTGGATTTCTCATTGCCTGCCGATCTCGTCGCCTATCTCGCAGAGCTCGACCGTTTCATCGAACGCGAGATCAAGCCGCTGGAAGAGGCCGATGATAATATCCGCTTCTTCGATCATCGTCGCGAATGGGCCCGCACCGATTTCGAGAATGGCGGCCTGCCGCGCCACGAATGGGAAGCGCTGCTGCGCAAGGCCAAGGATCTCGCGGACGCGGCCGGTCATTTGCGATTTCCGGTGCCGAAGCAATATGGCGGGAAGGATGGCTCCAATCTCTGGATGGCCGTGATCCGCGAGCACTTTGCCGCCAAGGGTCTCGGCCTGCACAACGACCTCCAGAACGAGCATTCCATCGTCGGCAACTTCCCCGTCGCTACCATGCTCGATCGCTACGGCCGCGACGACCAGAAGGCGATGATCGACGGCTCGATCAAGGGCAAGTATCGCATCACCTTCGGCCTGACCGAGCCAAATCATGGCTCCGACGCCACCCATATGGAAACGCGCGCGGTGCCGGCGACCCGCGACAACGTCAAGGGCTGGATCATCAACGGCGAGAAGATGTGGACGACCGGCATGCACGTCGCCACGCATTGCGCGCTGTTCGCGCGCACCAGCGGCAATGACGGCGATGCCCGCGGCATCACCTGTTTCCTGGTGCCGGCGAAGAGCCACGGCGTGAAGATCGAAGAGTACATGTGGACCTTCAACATGCCGACCGACCACCCCCGCGTCAGTTTTACGGATGTGTTCGTGCCGGAGGACGCGCTGTTCGGCGAGGTCGGGCGCGGCCTGTCGCTGGCGCAGTGTTTTGTCCATCAGAACCGTATCCGGCAGGCGGCGAGTTCGTTGGGAGCGGCGGTCTACTGCATCAACGAGAGCGTGAAATATGCGCGCGAGCGAAAGCCGTTCGGCAAGGCACTGGCCGAGAACCAGGCGATCCAGTTCCCACTGGTCGAGCTGGCGACGCAGGCCGAGATGCTGCGCCTGTTGATCCGCAAGACCGCCTGGGAAATGGACAAGCTCACTGAGGAGCAGATCGAGCGCACGCTCTCCGACCGCGTCTCGATGTGCAACTACTGGGCAAACCGCCTCTGCTGCGAATCCGCCGACCGCGCCATGCAGGTCCACGGCGGCATGGGCTATTCACGCCACAAGCCGTTCGAGCACATCTACCGCCACCACCGCCGCTATCGCATCACCGAAGGCAGCGAGGAGATCCAGATCCGCAAGGTGGCGGGATTTTTGTTCGGCTATATGGGGCCGGGGAAGCATTAGCTGTTATCGCGAGCGAAGCGATCCAAAGTCTTTCCAGAGAGACAGTCTGGATTGCTTCGTCGCAAGGGCTCCTCGCAATGACGGAGGAGAGAGGCGCGCATCCGCCTCCACACCGTCATTGCGAGCGAAGCGAAGCAATCCAGAGATGTCGCCATGGACGGAGCTCCCGATTGCACCATCGCTTCTCGCAGTCGGCCTAATTCACCCTTCTATCCTTCCCCGCCCAATACGGCTCGCGCAATTGCCGCCGCAAAATCTTGCCTGACGGATTGCGCGGCAGCGCCGGCAGGAACTCCACGCTCTTCGGCGTCTTGAACCCGGCGATGCGCTCGCGGGTGAAGTTGATGATGTCGGTGGCGGTCGCCTGCTTGCCCGGCTTCATCACCACGACGGCCTTCACCGCCTCGCCCCATTTGTCGTCGGGTATGCCGATCACTGCGGCTTCCGCGACGTCGGGATGATCGCACAGCGCGCTCTCGACTTCGGCCGGGTAGATGTTTTCGCCGCCGGAGATGATCATGTCCTTGATGCGGTCATGGATGTAGAGATAGCCGTCTTCGTCCATGTAGCCGGCGTCACCGGTGCGCAGCCAGCCGTCGCCGCGCAGCGTCGCGGCGGTCGCTTCCGGCAGGTTCCAGTAGCCTGCCATGTTGGAGCCCGAGCGTGTCGCGATCTCGCCGACCTCGCGCGGCGGCAGCGGCTTGCCATCGACATCGAGGATCGCGATCTCGACGCCCGGCAGCGCCTTGCCGGCCGAGCGCATCCGCTCCAGCCCCTCGATATGATCCTCCGGCGGCAGCGCGACGATGGTGTCGGTGGTCTCGGTCATGCCGTACATCTGCACGAAGCCGCATTTGAAGATCTCGATGCATTCCTTCAGCAGCGCCGCCGGTATCGGCGAGGCGCCGTACAGCATGTATTTCAACCGCGAGAAATCGACAGTCCTCGCGCGCGGCTGCCGCACCACGAACTGCATCGCGGCGGGCACCATGAACAGCTTTGTGATGCCGGACTGCTCGAAGAAATCCAGCACCTTGGTTGGATCGAACTCGCGCGCGATCACGCCGCGGGCGCCGTGATAGAGCCCCATCACGCCCCAGCCGGATCCGCCGATGTGGAAGATGGGCATCGCCACCAGCGACACGTCGTCGGTCGACCACCGGTTCCATTCAGGCTTGTCCTCGGCATTGCCGGTTTGCACGAGGTTGAGGAAGTTCGCATGCGACAGCATCGCGCCCTTCGGCTTGCCCGTCGTACCCGACGTATAGAGCTGAATCGCGATGTCCTTCGCGTCGATCGGCACCTTGGGATCATCGCCACTCGGTGCATCGCGCCAAGCTGTAAAATCCTGCCATTCCGGCGCGCCACCTTCGGTGGTGATGACGCTGCGCACGCCCGGCAACTGGCCCTTGATCTGGCGGACCAGGGCGATGAACTCAGGTCCCACGAACAGCACCGGCGCTTTGCAGTCGCTCACGATGAAGGCGACCTCGGGGCCCGCGAGCCGCCAGTTCACGGGCGCCATCACCACGCCGGCCTTCATGGCGCCCATCAGCAGCTCGAAATAGATGTCGCTGTTCTTGCCGAGATAGGCGATGCGCTCGCCGCGTCTCACACCCATCGCGATCAGCGCGTTGGCCACTTTATTCGTCTTGACGTCGAATTCGGCAAAGCTGGTGACGCGGCCTTCGAACTCGAAGGCGATCGCGTTGCCGCGGCTCTTGGCGCGCTCGCGCACCATGTCGGCGAGATTGGCCAATGGCTGTGTGGTCATGTTTCTCCCATACCGTCTTGTTCTTATGCCGCGGAGTGTGGCGTCATCCGCAGGGGAAGACAAGACGGGGGAAGGTACGCCATGGCTTCAACGTCGTCGTCCTGGCGAAAACCAGGACCCATAGCCACAAAACGCAATTTGGCGAAGACCGGCCATGGCCTATCTTCGCCAAAAAACATTCGGTGGGAATGGGTCCTGGCTTTCGCCAGGACGACTACGTCACCCCCGCTTCGCACGATCCTTTTCGTTCTGCGCCATGATGCTCTCGCGCGCGGTTTTCCAGTCGTCGTCGCTCCAGTCACGGAGCTGGTAGAAATTGCCGCCCATGGCGAGCGCCTGCGCGCCGTCCATGGCGATGGTCTCGCCGCTGATCCAGTCGCAACCGCCGGAGATCAGGAACACGGCGACGTTTTGCAATTCCTCCATGGTGCCGACGCGGCCCATCGGGTTCATCGCCTTGGTGCGCGCGCCGGCCTCGTCACCGGGCTTGATGCGCTTGCTCATGCCCTCGGTCGGGATCTCGCCCGGCGCGATGGTGTTGAGGCGGATGCCGTAGCGCCCCCATTCGGTCGCGAGCGACATCGTCATCGCGTGGATCGCGGACTTGCTCATCGCCGACGGCACCACGTAAGGCGAGCCGTTGCGCACCCAGGTCGTGGTGATCGAGACGACGTTGCCGGGCTGCTTCAACGCGATCCAGCGCTTGCCGACCGCTTGCGTCACATAGAACGTGCCGTGCATGACGATGTTGGCGACGGCGTCGAAGCCGCGCGGCGACAGTTCCTCGCTGCGCGAGATGAAATTGCCGGCGGCGTTGTTGATGAGGTCGGTGAGGGGGCCGTCGCGAAAGATGGTCTCGATCATCTCCTCGACCGCGAGCGCGTTGCGGATGTCGACGCCGTGGCTGCTCACGCGGCCGCCATACTCGGCCATCAGCTCGGTCGCGGTCTCGTCGCAAACGATCTTGCGCCGGCCGCAGATGTGCACCTCGGCGCCGAGCTGGAGGAAGCGCGCCGCCATCGACTTGCCGAGCCCGGTGCCGCCGCCGGTCACGAGGATGCGCCGTCCCGCCAGAAGATTTTCCTTGAACATGGCTGTTTTCCCCGTTGCGATTGTCGATTAATTGATCGATTGACTAAATCCGGCCGCCGTCGTCCTGTAAAGCGGCACCGAACAAGAACAGCAGGGAACCAGGGGAGAATTCATTCATGGAAGAGCGCGTCTCGATCTCGATCTCGGAAGGCGTCGCCGATGTTCGGCTGGTGCGCGCGGACAAGATGAATGCGCTGGATCAGGCCATGTTCGAGGCCCTTGTCGCCGCAACCGACCGGCTTTCAAAGGACAAGAGCGTGCGCGTTGTCATGCTGTCCGGCGAAGGACGCGCCTTCTGCGCCGGTCTCGACATGGGGCGTTTTGCCGCCATGAAGGAAAAGGGTGGCAACGGAATTCCGGGTGGCGAAAATCGCGATCTCACCAAGCGCACGCACGGCCAGGCGAATTTTGCGCAACAGGCGGTATGGGGCTGGCGCCAGCTTCCGGTCCCCGTGATCGCCGCGATCCAGGGCGTCGCCTTCGGCGGCGGCTTCCAGCTCGCGCTCGGCGCCGACATGCGCTTCCTCACCCCGGATGCGCGGATGTCGGTGATGGAAATCAAATGGGGCCTGGTGCCCGACATGGCGGGCACGCCGATCCTGGCTTCGCTCGTGCGCGACGATATCTTGCGCGATCTCACCTACACCGGCCGCATCTTCTCCGCGCAGGAGGCGATGGCTTACGGTCTCGCCACGCGCATCTGCGACGACCCGCGCGCGAGCGCCCTCGAAGTCGCGCGCGAGATCGCGGGAAAAAGCCCCGATGCGATCCGCGCCGCCAAACGCATGCTCAACAATCTCTCGGTCGATCCGGGCCCCGCACTGCTCGCCGAGTCCGTCGAGCAGCAGAAGCTGATCGGCAGTGCGAACCAGACCGAGGCGGTGCGAGCCAATCTGGAGAAGCGCGCGGCGAAGTTTGCGGACTGATGGTCTTCGTCATGGCCGGGCTTGTCCCGGCCATCCACGTTCTTTGGCAAGGCGACGAAGCAGAACGTGGATCACCGGGACAAGCCCGGTGATGACGACTAATCGACACCGTCTCTAAACAACAAAGAAAAACCAACAATGAGCGAAACGTCAAATTTCCTCGGCATCGTCTCCGGCGAGCGCAGCCGCTCCCATGCCGAGGTCGCTGATCGTGCCGATCGCATCGCCGCGGGCCTCAGCCAAATCGGCGTCAGGCAGGGCGATTGCGTCTGCATGTTGATGCGCAACGACATTGCCTTTCTGGAAGCTGCCTATGCCGCGATGCGGCTGGGCGCCTACGGTGTGCCGATCAACTGGCACTTCAAGCCGGAGGAGATCACCTACATCCTGAACGACACCGGCACCTCCGTGCTGATCGGCCATGCCGACATGCTGCATGCCTTGCGCGATGCGATCCCGAAAGGCGTCACCGTGCTCAGCGTGCCGACACCGCCGGAGATCCTGTCCAACTACAAGATCGATTCCGATCATCTGAAGACGCCGGACTTTGCGATCGATTTCGAACCTTGGCTCGCACAGCACCAGCCCTATGACGGCCCGATCGTGCCGCAGCCCATGAACATGATCTACACCTCGGGCACGACAGGCCATCCCAAGGGCGTACGGCGCAATGCACCGACGCCGGAACAGGCGGCCGCCGGCGAGCGCATGCGCGCGATGATCTACGGGCTGAAGCCCGGCGCCCGCACGATCCTGCCGGGTCCGCTCTATCACTCCGCGCCGAACTCGTTCGGCATCCGCGCGGGAAAACTCGGCGGTGCACTGGTGCTGATGCCGCGCTTCGAGCCCGAGGAATTTCTCGAGCTGATCGAACGCTACAAAATCGACACCATCTTCATGGTGCCGACCATGTTCATCCGCCTGATGAAGCTGCCGGGGGAGGTGCGCAAGAAGTACGATGTCTCCTCGCTGCGCCATATCATCCATGCCGCCGCGCCCTGTCCGGCGGACGTCAAGCGCGCCATGATCGAGTGGTGGGGGCCGCTGATCTACGAATTCTACGGCTCGACCGAATCCAGCGCCGTCACCTTCGCGACCTCCGAGGATGCGCTAAGGAAACCCGGCACCGTCGGCAGGATTTCGCCCGGCGCCGAGCTGCGCTTCATCGGCGATGACGGACGCCTGTTGGGCGTGGGCGAGATCGGCGAGATCTATTCGCGCATGGCCGGGATGGCCGATTTCACCTACCACAACAAACCGGAGAAGCGCGCCGAGATCGATCGCGACGGCTTCATTACCTCCGGCGACGTCGGCTATATCGACGAAGAGGGCTACGTCTTCATATGCGACCGCAAGCGCGACATGGTGATTTCGGGCGGCGTCAACATCTATCCGGCCGAGATCGAATCTGTACTGCACGCGGTGCCCGGCGTGCATGATTGCGCGGTGTTCGGCATCCCCGATGCCGAGTTCGGCGAAGCGCTGATGGCGGTGGTCGAGCCGCAAGCCGATGTTACGCTCGACGCCGTCGAAATCCGCGCCCGGCTGAAGGCCTCGCTCGCCGACTACAAGGTGCCAAAACACATCGAGATCCGCGCCGGGCTGCCGCGCGAAGATTCCGGCAAGATCTTCAAGCGCCGCCTGCGCGATCCCTATTGGGAGCAGGCGGGGCGGAAGATCTGACGGTGCGTAGTGCGTAGCCCGGGTGAGCGAAGCGATACCCGGGATAATAAGCCCCGGATGTCGCTTCGCTCATCCGGGCTACACACGCCCGTGAATTCGTGAGCGGCTTCGTCGACCGCAACCTCGCTCATCGTGCTATACTCACGGGATCACCGTCTCGCGGATCATCCCATGGCTCCCGTTTCCATCCTGCTCAACCTGCTCTGGATCCTCATCGGCGGCGCCTGGATGGCGCTCGGCTGGCTGATCGCCGCGGTCATCATGGCGATCACCATCATTGGCCTCCCGTGGGCGCGGGCAGCGTTCAACATCGCGGTCTACACGCTGATGCCGTTCGGCTCGCGGGCGGTCAGCCGCTATGAGGTCACCGGTGTCGAGGATGTCGGCACCGGCCCGCTCGGGGTGATCGGCAACATCATCTGGTTCGTGCTGGCTGGCTGGTGGCTGGCGCTCGGCCATCTCCTCACCGCCTTGGCCCTCGCGATCACCATCATCGGCATTCCCTTCGCCTGGGCCCACCTCAAGCTCGCGGGCATCGCGCTCTGGCCGGTCGGCAAGGTGATCGTGCCGGCTTAGGGGAACTCGTAAGCGTCCCCGCGGCACATCCTTCGAGACGCCTGCCGTTGGCGGGCCCTCAGGATGAGGGCGGAACACGTGGCTGCAACGAATCCCGACGCAACTCAGCCTCATCCTGAGGAGACCGCGAAGCGGTCGTCTCGAAGGACGAGGCGCTTGCTCAGCTCGTAAGATGGGTAGAGCGCCAGCGAAACCCATCAATCCGTCCGCCGATGATGAAGCATGATGGGTTTCGCAAGGGCTCAACCCATCCTACGCGCTGATTCGAAGTGGACCACGACTGCTTTCGACCGGGCGTAGGTATCCTGCCCCTCGGCAATGCGTCAGATTCATTGCAACTTTTTCCCGGCTTCATTGTTGAAGATCGGGAGCGAACGCGGCCGCAATGTGCCGCGTGGGCTGGCCCTTGGCTCATTCTTATCGGGAGGCGATTGCATGAAGTGGCTTTGTTTGATCGGCTTTGTGGCGGGGGGCGTTGCTTTAATACCCTCACCTTCTGCTTCGGCGATGCCCGCTGCCAAGCCGGACGCGCTGGGCGCGTCACAGACTGCCACTATCGAGGTCAAGGGCGGCCACGGACACGGCGGTGGCCACGGCTGGGGTCATCACGGCGGCCGTGGTCATCATTACGGTTGGGGCAGAGGCCGAGGTCATCATTATGGCTGGCGGCACCATCACCACTGGTGAGCGTCACGATTGTCCCGAGATCGGAGTTGGTACCGATGTTAATACGGACCGCGAAGCACATCCGGGAGCTTGAGGACCAACCAAGCTCGTAGGATGGGTAGAGCGTGAGCGAAACCCATCAAACCGTCCGCCGATGACGAAGCATGATGGGTTTCGCAAGCGCTCGGCCCATCCTGCACGCGGCGTGCATCAATGCGCATGCGCCCTCAGGGACGAACGCGAATGATCGTATTCCCCTTGCGTCGCCTGGTCGGATTTAAGGCGGCGACGGCATCGTCGAACATCGAGACGTTGCCGATGTTTGTCCGCAATCGTCCGTCCCGCACCCGCTGGACGATCTCACTCAGTTGGGCACGATCGGCCTCGACGACAAAGTCGACCGCCAGGCCGTCGGAGGGTCGCGCCTCTGCGGGCCCGACGATGGTGACCAGTGTTCCTCCGGCTCGAATCAATGCTGCGGACCGCTTCTGGATGTCACCGCCGATGACATCGAACACCAAGTCGACTTTGCCGATGTCTTCCAGGGCATCGTTGTCGAGGTCAACGAACTCCTTCGCGCCGAAGTCGAGCACCGTCTGACGGTCGGCGGCGCGTCCGGTGCCGATGACGTGGGCGCCGGCCTCTCGTGCGAGTTGCGTCACCATCGACCCGACTGCACCGGCCGCGCCGTGTGCGAGGACGCTTTGCCCCGCCTGAAAGCGGCCGTGCTGGAACAGCCCTTGCCATGCCGTCAGGCCCGAGATCGGCAGGCTTGCGCCCACTGTGAAGTCGACGTCGCCCGGGAGCGGCGCGAGATTGCGTGCCTCGATCGCCACATACTCGGCGAGCGTGCCGTCGCGATACCAGTCCGCGAGGCCAAACACCCGCTGTCCTACCGACAACCCCGTAGTGCCATATCCGAGAGCGGTGACCACTCCAGCCAACTCGTGCCCAGGGATCGACGGTGTTCGGTCACGCTCGAGGCGATCGGTCCAGGTCGAGGGCCATGTCAGCTCGGTCGGAACAAATCCCGACGCATGAACCCGAACAACGACGTCGTTTATCGATGCCTGCGGCTCGGGCCGCTCCACCAGCTTCATCCCGGCCGTTCCCGCGGCCCGTTCCGTTACAACGATCGCCTTCATGGGATTATCTCCTCGGTCATTGTCTCTTGATGCAACTGTTGCAGGCAGCGTAAGCACAACGGCTATCCACAAACTGCCGGGCAGTGTGGAAGTGTCCGCGATCTGCGCTGTCTGCATTGACCGGCTCGTACTGAGACTGCCGATCGGGTTCGCTTCGGTCGCGGTACTAGCAGCTAGATGCGTCGCGCCTGGTCATGAAACCAGTACCAAGATTGCAAATTCTGGCTGTACCAAGCGCATTCAGACGGCGCTTAGCTTGAGCGCGTAGGATGGGGAGAGCGCCAGCGGCCCCCATCGATCCGTCCGCCAGTGACGAACCAGGAAGAGTTTCGCAAGGGCTCCAGATTAAGACGACGATGCGATCCCTTGTTCCAACAACACTCTGGCTGCCTCGCGGTTAGCCTCGACGATGGCGGGATCACGCGTTGACTGTGCGATCACGAGCGAGCCTTCGAACAGCGACAGGATCTGGATCACGGCCCTTTCGGGTTTGCTCAATGACAAGGGCTCAACGAGTGACGCAACGAAGTCGTGCAACTTTGTAAAATACGCTGCGATGGTCGCCTCTACGCCCGGGGAGTTTGCCTCCGGGCCGAATTCGGCCATTCCTTTGGCGAACGGACAGCCGCGGAACGAAGGCGCAAGGAGCGGTTGTTCGAGTGCGTCGAAAACAGCGAGAACGCGCTCCACTGGCGTGAGACCGGCTCGCTCGGTGGAGGTCGAAAGCATCTGAAACCAGACGGCGCTCTTGTAGCGCAGATAGGTGGCGATGAGGTCGGCCTTCGAGGGAAAGTGCTTGTAGAACGTCATCTTGGCCACGCCGCTTTCGGCGATGATCCGGTCGATTCCGACGGAGTTGATGCTGAACCGGTAAAACAGGTCTGACGCCGTCTTCAAAATGCGCTCGCGCGGGGCGAGCGCATCGAGCGGTTGAATATCCACGTCCACGAAATCAAGCACCGTGCCCATCGATCGTCCTTAACCGAGCCGTTTACGTCGCTGGACAGACTATTCTGTCCATTTAAGGATTGCAAAGACATACAGGTCTGTCTATAGCTCCATTGTCCCCTTGGATTTGAGAGAAAGATCGTGAGATGAGCGGAAAAGTTGTGGTTGTGACGGGTGCAAGCAGTGGTTTTGGAAAACTCACCGCCTTGGAGCTCGCAAAGCGGGGTCACACGGTGATTGCTGCCATGCGCGAAGTCGCAGGAAGAAATAGCCGTGTTCGCGACGAGCTTGTCGAAGCGGCAAAGGCTGAAGGGCATGCGCTCCAGGTCCTCGAGATGGACGTCGCCGACGAACAATCCGTCAACGTCGCGATCGCGGATGTCATCCGGCAGCACGGCAGGGTCGATGCCCTGGTCAACAACGCGGGAATGATGCCCGTCGGCGTCACGGAAGCCTATACCGTCAAGGATATCGAAGCGCAGT
This sequence comes from Bradyrhizobium sp. JR4.3, assembly GCF_040547695.1. Classification (NCBI taxonomy): domain Bacteria; kingdom Pseudomonadati; phylum Pseudomonadota; class Alphaproteobacteria; order Hyphomicrobiales; family Nitrobacteraceae; genus Bradyrhizobium; species Bradyrhizobium sp. JR4.3. The sequence continues at coordinate 231,495 of NZ_JBEPQF010000010.1, forward strand.
TCGCCGTGAACTTCTTCGGCGCCGTTCGCACCGATCGCGCCGTTCTGCCGCACATGCGGGCCGCCGGCAGCGGCGTCCTCATCCATGTCACGTCGCTCATGGGTCGGGTGGTCTTCCCGTTCTTCGGTGTCTATTCCGCCAGCAAGTTCGCGCTCGAAGCCCTCGCGGAAGCCTACCGCTACGAGCTTTCGAGCTTCGGCGTGGATTCGGTCATCGTCGAGCCAGGCCCGTTCCCGAGCAACCTTCTTCCATCCAGCCCCGAACCCTCCGACCACGCCGTGCTGAAAACCTATGGCGATGTCGCGGCGATCCCGGGTCAGATCAAGCAGCACTCCAACGATGGAAACGATCCGCAGAATCCGCCGCAGCCCCAGCTCGTCGCGAATGCGATCGCGCAGCTGGTCGAGGCCACGGAACGGCGGCCTCTGCGGACGGTCGTGATGCCCGAGGGCATGGATCTCGGTGTCCAGCGGCTGAACGAGGCCGTCGCCCCGATTCAGAACGACCTTCTTCGCGCGCTCGGCATGGCGAGTATGATTTGACGCGAAGGCGATAAGCACACTGTACAGCTCGTAGGAAGGATAGAGCGTGAGCGAAACCCATCACCGTCCGCCGATGACGAAGCATGATTGGTTTTGCGAGCGCCAAACCCATCCTACGCGTGCTGACGACCCATGGCAGAGAAAGACCACTTGGAGTAGAGTAGCGGCGCCGTATATTTTCAACGGAGCCCGAGATGTCCTTTCTCAAGTTTGGGATCGGTTTGTTGGCCGTCCTTGCGACGAGTGGATTTTGTGCGGCCCTCGCGGAAGATAATTCACTTGAATACAAGCGCGTGACGGCGACCGAACTGAAGTGGAGCCCGCTGCTTTCGATGCCTAAGGGGACGCAATCGGCGGTGCTACACGGCAATCCGGGCAAGCCGGGCCTCTATACCGTTCGACTCAAAGTACCGGCGAATTCCAAAATGCCTGTGCACTCTCACCCCGATGAACGCGTTCGCGTCATCATTTCGGGGACGTACTATTCTGCGCTCGGCGACAAGGTCGATGCATCGAAGCTCCTGAGCTTTCCCCCCGGTACGTTTTCGCACGTGCCGCCAAAAGTGTGGCAGTTTGCGGAAACCAGGGACGAAGAGGTGATCTTCGAGATTACCGGGATTGGACCGACAGGCATCGACTATTTGAACGCCGAGGATGATCCTCGAAAGCAAAAATAACGTTGGTCGACCTGCCGAGCGCTTCAGCACTCGTAGGATGGGTAGAGCGCAGCGAAACCCATCAATCCCTCCGCCGCAGACGAAGCATGATGGGTTTCGCAAGCGCTCTACCCATCCTACGCGGCCCAAGGCAGAGCCGGATGGCTCTCTCACACCATAGCCATGTCCGCTCGTGGCAGTGGGTGGGGCGCTCAGTCGACGCCGAGCACACCACCCTCGCGTTGCCCGACAAGCAAAACACGCCACATGCAGGTCAAGCACCGGGCCGTCGAATATTCTGATTAACCGAATTATTCTCTTCGGGTAAACCGCAGTCATCCCGGCCCGCCAGAAGGGGCGTTTCGCGATCGTCACAATACGCAGGCCGGGCGGCGATGGACGCGGCAGCGCCGGCGCGTGACGAGGTGGCAGGGCGGGCGACCCCTGTGAGCCATCGCGATCTGCGCGAACGACCCGGCGCTGTCACATCGGTTCTTTTCGGCTTCGGTGGCGAGCACGCGCAAGCTTCCGGATGTCCGGGGAGGGACGTCCGCGGACGGCAAAAGCGTGTGGTCCTGACGCCCGGGGTCTGTGCGTCAAGGCTTGCGGTGATGTGCGGCCCGACCGGGTGCGCGCATCGATCATCCGCAAGGCGAAGGGGGCAATAGTGCATCGCTTCCCGGGGAGAGCGCGCCATAAGCCGTAAAACCATCGCGCAGGGAAGGCCGGATGTTCCGGCATCACCTGTGGTCACCCCCGCGTGCGTTTTTCGCGTGCGGACCCTGGGTGCCAGCCGGCGCCCGGCCTTCCCTGCGCCCTTTCTTCGCGATGAGGGCGAAACGGACAGCAAAACTCGGGCGCTCGCGCCGCGAGACCGCGGACGTGTGCAGTGACGAGTTGCAGGCAAATCTCTCGTGCCGGGGACTCCAATGGCGTCGGCGGTGTGCGCCGCCACCAAGTTCACCTTGCACTGCGGTAGAAGAATATCGCACACTCGACCGGGCCGGGGAGCCATAGGGAGCTCTACAAGGGGAGCGAGCCATGTCCCTCCAGACATTACCATCCGACACCGCCGATCAGCGCCCCAACCGTCCCGAGGATGTCCAGGCGCTGGAGGCGGACGCGCGGATGCGGGACGACATCCGCCTGCTCGGGCGCATCCTCGGCGACACCGTGCGCGACCAGGAGGGCGCCGAATTGTTCGATCTGGTCGAGCGCATCCGCCAGACCTCGATCCGATTCCACCGCGATGAGGACCGGCTCGCCCGCCGCGAGCTCGAGCAGATCCTCGACAGCATGTCGACCTCGGAGACCGTGCGGATCGTCCGCGCCTTCAGCTATTTCTCCCACCTCGCCAACATCGCCGAGGATCAGAACAACATTCGCCAGATGCGCGCCAACAAGGGCGGCGGCTCCGGCGTGCTGGCCGAGACCCTCGCCCATGCGAGGGCTGCGGGCATCGGCGCCGATGCCCTGCGCAACTTCTTCAAGAGCGCGCTGGTTAGTCCGGTCCTGACCGCGCATCCGACCGAGGTCCGCCGCAAGAGCACCATGGACCGCGAAATGGAAGTCGCAGCCCTGCTCGATCGTCGCGAGCGCGTCGCGCTGACGGCCGACGAGGCCGCCGCCAGCGACGAGCAGCTCCGCCGCGAGGTGCTGACGCTGTGGCAGACCAATCTGCTGCGCCGGACCAAGCTCACCGTGCTCGACGAGGTCGCCAACGGCCTGTCGTTCTACGATTACACGTTTCTCCGCGAGGTGCCGCGGCTGGTCAACACGCTGGAGGACCGGCTGGAGGAGGGCGGCGAGCAGGCGGCAGGCGAGCTCGCTTCGTTCCTGCGCATGGGCAGCTGGATCGGCGGCGACCGCGACGGCAATCCCTTCGTCACCGCCGACGTGATGCGCGGCACGCTGCGGCTGCAGTCGAGCCGGGTGATGCAGTTCTATCTCAATGAGCTGCACGTGCTCGGCTCCGAGCTGTCGATCGCGGCGCATCTCGCCGACGTGTCCGAGGAGTTGCGCACGCTGGCGGAGCGCTCGCCCGATACCTCGCCGCACCGGAGCGGCGAGCCCTATCGCCTCGCGGTCTCCGGCATCTATGCGCGCCTGACCGCCACGGCTGAAATGCTTCAGGTCGAGATCACGCGGCGGCCGGTCGGCAAGGGCGCTCCCTATGACAGCGTCGGGGAGTTCAAGGCCGATCTCGACGTGCTGCACCGCTCGCTGATCTCCAACAACGCCGGCGTCATCGCCCGCGGCCGGCTGCGGCTGCTGCGGCGTGCGGTGGACTGCTTTGGATTCCATCTGGCCCGGCTCGACATCCGCCAGAACTCGGCGGTGCACGAGCGCACCATTGCTGAGCTGATGGACGCCGCCAACCCCGGCATGTCGTATCTCGCGCTCGGCGAGGACGCGCGTATCTCCCTGCTCACCAACGAGCTGCGCTCGACGCGCTCGCTGGTGTCGCCATTCGTCAAGTACAGCGACGAGACGATGGGCGAGCTCAACGTCTTCCATGCCGCAGCAGAAGCGCATGCGAAGTTCGGCTCGGACGCCATTCCCCAGTGCATCATCTCGATGTGCAAAAGCATGTCCGACATGCTCGAGGTCGCGGTGCTGCTCAAGGAAGTGGGGCTGGTGCATCCCTCCGGGCGCAGCGCCATCAACATCGTGCCGCTGTTCGAGACCATCGAGGATCTGCAGGCTTCCAGCGCCATCATGGACCGCATGCTCTCGCTGCATGATTATCGCCGGCTGGTCGACAGCCGCGGCAGCGTGCAGGAGGTGATGCTCGGCTACTCTGACAGCAACAAGGATGGCGGCTTCGTCACCTCGGGCTGGGAGCTCTACAAGGCCGAGATCGGGCTCGTCGACGTGTTCGAGCGCCACGGCGTGCGGCTGCGCCTGTTCCATGGCCGCGGCGGTTCGGTCGGCCGCGGCGGCGGGCCGAGCTACGATGCGATCATCGCCCAGCCCGGCGGCGCGGTGAACGGCCAGATCCGCATCACCGAGCAGGGCGAGATCATCTCGTCGAAATATTCCAACGCCGAAGTCGGCCGCAACAATCTGGAGATCCTTGCCGCCGCGACGCTGGAGGCGAGCCTGCTGCATCCGCGCCAGAGCGCGCCGCGCCGCGAATATCTGACCGCGATGGACGAGCTTTCAAACCTCGCCTTCAAGGCCTATCGCGGCCTCGTCTACGAGACCGACGGCTTCGTCGATTATTTCTGGGCGTCGACCGTCATCAACGAGATCGCGACACTCAACATCGGCAGCCGTCCGGCCTCGCGCAAGAAGACTCGTGCGATCGAGGATTTGCGCGCCATCCCCTGGGTGTTCTCCTGGGCGCAATGCCGCCTGATGCTGCCCGGCTGGTACGGATTCGGCAGCGCGGTCGAGCAATGGATCGCGGAGCATCCCGACAAGGGCATGCCGTTCCTCAAAGAGCTCTACAAGGAATGGCCGTTCTTCCGCATGCTGTTGTCGAACATGGACATGGTGCTGGCCAAAAGCTCGATCGCGATCGCCTCGCGCTATGCCGAGCTCGTGCCGGATGAGGCGCTCCGCGAAAAAATCTTCGGCCGCATCCGCCGCGAATGGCATTCCTGCATCGAGACGCTGCTGGACATCATGGGCCAGGACCGGCTGCTGCAGAGTAATCCGCTGCTGGAGCGCTCGGTGCGCCACCGCTTCCCCTATCTCGACCCGCTCAACCACGTGCAGGTCGAACTGCTGAAAGAGCACCGCGCGCAGAACCCGGACGAGCAGGTGCTGCGCGGGATTCAACTGACCATCAACGGGATCTCGGCGGGGCTGAGGAATACGGGATAAGGCGACCCACCCTCGTCATGCCCGGGCTCGTCCCGGGCATCCACGTTCTCAGTGCCGCGGTTCAAGTCGTGGATGGCCGGGACAAGCCCGGCCATGACGCGTCGTGAGAGCACGGCCTCAACAGAAATGCGCGCCCTGCGTCTCCACATAGACCGCATAGAGCGACTGGCTCGCGGTCATGAACAGGCGGTTGCGCTTCTTGCCGCCGAAGCAAACGTTGGCGCAGGTCTCGGGCAACAGGATCTGCCCGATGCGCGCGCCGTCGTTCGGCGCGAACACCTGCACGCCGTCATAGCCCGGTCCGACCCAGCCGGCGCCGACCCAGATGTTGCCCTCGGTGTCAACGCGCAGCCCGTCGGGGAAGCCTGATTTGCCGTCGAGCTTCATGTCGATCAACTTCTTCGGGTTCGACAGCTTCGCCCCGTCGATATCGTAGGACCACACCACGTTCTCGGCTTGCGGATAATGAGTGATGCCGGTGTCGCAGACATAGAGCTTCTTGTAGTCGTGACTGAAAGCGATGCCGTTCGGCTTGAACGGCTCGTCGGCCACCTTCGCGACCTGGCCGCTCTGCGGATCAATGCGATAAACCGCTTCCTTCTGATACGGCTGCAGCGAGCCGGTATTGGCAAGCTTGCCCTCATAGATGCTGATCGCGCCGTAGCCGGGATCGGTGAACCAGATCGCCTTGTCGTTGGGATGCACCACCATGTCGTTCGGGCCGTTGAGCGGCTTGCCGTTGGCCTGTTCGGCCAGCGACGTCACCGAACCATCATGCTCGTAGCGGACGAGGCGGGTGCGCTCGGCGCTGATCTGGCGGCCCTCGGTGTCGAACGAGTTGCCGTTGGCCTCGTTCGACGGCTTGTGGAATTGCTCGGAGATATGGCCGTCGTCGTCGAGATAGCGCAGCTGCCGGTTGGCCGGGATATCGCTCCAGACCAGATATTGTCCCTGCGCATTCCATGCCGGTCCTTCCGCCCACAGGCAGCCGGTATAGAGCCGCTTGATCGAGGTGTTGCCGACCTTGGCCTTGAAGCGCTTGGGGTCGATGACGACGATGTCGGGGTCGGGATAGCGCTGCGGCTCGGCATTGGCGCCGAAGTCGCGGGCGTCGGCGTTCGAGGCGAGCAGGGCAGACGCGGCGACAGTCGCGGCGCCCTTGAGCAGCGTGCGGCGGGCGAGGCCGCTGCTTGCAGTCGTGTCGTCGGAGTTGGTCAGTATTCTTGTCATGGTTTCCTCCCAAAATTGTGTTGGGAGGAAATGATCCGCCAGCAATCGGGCGTAAAGCGGAGCGATCTCCGGAGTAAGATAACCGGAGATCGCAGGGCAGAGATGCCGCAAATGCGGTCCGACGGGATTCCTTACACGGGATCCCAAGGGAAGATGTCGGCGGAGCGGTCGAGCTTGTAGAACGATCCCTTCAGCGCCGGCATGCCATGTTCCGCGATCGACTGCGGCGTCCAGCCTTCGCTCCGGTGCACCGAGCGCAGCGGACGGTTCTGGCTGAACAGGAACAGCTCGTTCATGCGTGCCCCAAAGATCTGCCCGGAGACGTCCTTGGCGGCATCGGAGAGCAGATAGGCGCAGACCGGCGCGATCTTCTCCGGGCCCATCTGCTTGATCTTCTCGACGCGCGCCTTCTCGGCTTCGGTCTCGGTCGGGATGGTGCCGATCATGCGGGTCCAGGCGAACGGCGAGACGCAATTGGAACGGACGTTGAAGCGGCCCATGTCGAGCGCGATCGACTTCGACAGGCCGACGATGCCGAGCTTGGCGGCGGCGTAGTTGGCTTGTCCAAAGTTGCCGATCAGGCCGGAGGTCGAGGTGAAGTGCACGAACGATCCGGACTCCTGCTCGCGGAAGATCCGCGCCGCCGCGTGGCTGACGTAGAACGAGCCCATCAAATGCACCTTGATGACGGCCTCGAACGCTTCCACGCTCATCTTGTGGAAGATCATGTCGCGCAAAATGCCCGCATTGTTGACCACGCCGTCGAGCCGCCCGAAATGATCGGTCGCGGTCTTCACGATCTTGCTCGCGGGGATGGCCTCGGCCACCGACTCGAAATTGGCAACCGCGGTGCCGCCGCGCTTCTTGATCTCCTCGACCACTTCCTCGGCGGGCGCGGCGCTCGTGCCGGCGCCGTCAGCGGCGACGCCGGGATCGTTGACGACGACCTTGGCACCCTCGCCAGCGCAGAGCAGCGCGATCTCCCGCCCGATGCCGCGGCCTGCGCCGGTGACGATGATGACCTTGTCTTGCAGTGATTTCGTCATTTGGGTTCTCCTGTTGTCTTACCTCGCCCCGCTTGCGGGGAGAGGTCGGATCGCATCGAAGATGCGATCCGGGTGAGGGGGGACTCTCCGCGAGTCCGAGTGTGTGGAAGCAGCCCCTCACCCCAACCCTCTCCCCGTAAGAACGGGGAGAGGGAGAGGCGAGCAGCTCATTACCTCTCGTTCGTAAACACGATCGTGCCCGACGCGGCGAACATGCCGCCGACGCCGTGACACACCGAAATCTTCGCATTCGCGACCTGCGCTGGCGCAATACCGCGCATCTGCCGCACGCTCTCCTGAAGCGCATACATGCCGTACATGCCCGAATGCATGTAGCTCAAGCCGCCGCCATTGGTGTTGAGCGGCAGCTTGCCGCCTGGCCGCGTGTTGCCGTCGGCGATGAACTTGCCGGTCTCCTCGTGCGGCATGAAGCCGAGATCGCCGAGGCCGAACAGCGGTAGATGCGCAAACGCGTCGTAGATCATGAGATGGTCGACGTCCTTGTGCGCGATACCAGCCTCCTTGAAGGCGAGGGGACCGGCGGTCTTGAACGCGCGCGAGGAGTTGAACGTCTCCATCTGGCTGACCATCGGCGTCTCCACGCTCTCGCCGGTGCCCATGATGTAGACGGGCTTGCGCGGAAAATCCCTGGCGCGGTCCGCCGAGGTCAGGATCAGCGCGCCGCCGCCGTCGGTGACGAGGCAGCATTGCAGCAGGCGGAACGGATAGGCGATCATGCGCGAGTTGAGGACGTCGGCGACCGTGATCGGATCCTTCATCATCGCGCGCGGATTCTTGGCCGCCCATTCCCGCTGCACCACCGCGACCGAGGCGAGTTGCTCGTGCGTGATGCCATAGGTCTTCATGAAGCGCAGCACGGGAATCGGGAACATGCTGGGCGGGCCGTAGACGCCAAACGGCGCCTCGAACTGGCCTTGCAGGCTGTCGGGGGGAATCGAGCGCGGCGCCTTGCCGATCATCGACTTGCCGCTCTCGGCATGGGTGATCAGCACGGTCTTGCACAGGCCGGCCTCGATCGCAGCCGCGGCATGGCGGACGTGCAGCATGAAGGAGCAGCCACCGACCGAGGTGCCGTCCACCCAGGTCGGCTTGATGCCGAGGTAGTGGCAGACCTGCTGCGGCGTTTCGACCGCGGTGGCGAAACCGTCGATGTCCGACAGCTTCAGGCCGGCATCGGCGATGGCATTGAGCGCCGCATCCGCGTGAAGCTGGAGCTGCGAGGCGTTGGGGATGACACCGAGCTCGGTGGTCTCGGCCGCGCCGACGACGGCAACCTGGTTGCTGCGCATGGTCTATCCCTTCGCCGGACGGAATACGGGGAGGGTGACCTTATCGTCGAGCGCCTCGAAGGCGACCTCGAGTTTCATGTCGAGCTCGAGCGCCTCCGGTGTCTGCGGGCAGTCGATGATGTTGCTCATCATCCGCGGACCCTCGTCGAGCTCGACTACCGCGATCGCGTAAGGCGGCGTGAAGCCGGGCGCGGCGGGACGGTGGTTGATCACGTAGCTGTAGAGAAAGCCCTTGCCGCCCGCCTTGAAGATGCTGACCTTGCGCGAGGCGCAGGACGGGCAGAACGGGCGTGGCGGGAAATAGACATGCGCACAGGCGTCGCAGCGTTGCAGGCGCAACTCGCCTGCCTTGGTGCCGTCCCAGAAATGCTGGGTCTCGGGCGTCGGTTTCGGTCGCGCGCGCTGCGGTTCGGCCATCTCGGCAGGTCCTCCCAAGGCCAAGCTAAGCCCGGCTGTTGCGATCTTGATGCGACAATCGACCATGGCGCGTCAACGGTCCAGCAATGCGCATGCATGCCATCATGCGCACAATGCTTGTGTCGAAGTGAGGCAGCGCTATACATTGCGCGCAAATATTCCGTGAGACAGACATGCCCGATTTTTCGACACTGAAGAAGCTCGCCGAAGACCTCGAAAGCGGCCGCACCAGCTCCCGCAAGCTAGTCGAGGCTTGCATCGCCAAAATCGCCGATCCGGCCGGCGAGGGGCAGCGTGCCTTCATCCATGTCGACAAGGACGCCGCGCTTGTGGCGGCGGATGCGATGGACGGTTTGCGCAAGGTGAAGGCGGCGCCGTCGCGCTACGCCGGTATCCCGGTCTCGATCAAGGATCTCTTCGACATCAAGGGGCAGGTGACGCGCGCCGGCTCCCGCGCGCTCGACGATTCCTCGCCAGCCGAACAGGATGCCCCCACGGTGGCGCGGCTGCGCAAGGCCGGCTTCGTCGTGATCGGGCGCACCAACATGACCGAGTTCGCCTATTCCGGCATCGGCATCAATCCGCATTACGGCACGCCAAAGGGCGCCTGGAACCGGGCCGAGGGCCACGTGCCCGGCGGTTCGTCTTCGGGTGCCGCGGTCTCTGTGCTCGACGGCATGGCGCATGGCGCGCTCGGCACCGACACCGGCGGCTCCTGCCGGATTCCGGCGGCCTATAACGGCATCGTCGGCTACAAGCCGACGCAGCGGCGCGTGCCGCTCGATGGGGCTGTGCCGCTGTCGTTCTCGCTCGACAGCATCGGGCCGCTGGCACGATCGGTCAGTTGCTGTGCCATTCTCGACGCCGTGCTCGCCAACGAGCCGATCGCCCCGCTGAAGCCTCGCCCGGTCAAGGGCATGCGGCTGGCGGTGCCGACCACGATCGCGCTCGACGACCTCGATGCGGCCGTGGCCGGGACATTCGAGCGGGCGCTCAAGAGCCTTGCCGATCACGGTGCGATCATCGAGCGCATCGAGATGGCCGAATTCCACGACATCGGACCGATGAACGCCAAGGGCGGCTTTGCGGCTTCCGAAAGCTATGCCTGGCATCGCTACCTCCTCACGTCCAAGGGCGACGTCTACGATCCCAGAGTCTCCGTGCGCATCATGCGCGGCGAGGCGCAGAGCGCGGCGGACTACATCGATCTTCTCAACGAGCGCCGCTCGCTGATCGCCCGCGTCAATGCGCGCATCGCTCCCTATGACGCGCTGGTGCTGCCGACCACCGCCAACACGCCGCCGAAAATTGCGGATCTTGCCGACGACAAGGCGTTCACCAGGGAAAACCTGCGGGCGCTCCGCAATTGCACCCTGATCAACATGATCGACGGCTGCGCCATCTCGCTGCCTGCGCATCGCGAGGGCGAGATTCCGGTCGGCCTGATGCTGGCGGGCGCGGGCGGATCGGACCGCCGTATCTTCGAGCTTGCTGCCGGCATGGAGGCCGTAATTCGTGTTTGACCTGACTTTCACCGTCGACGCCCAGGACACCACCACGCCGCTGACGCTGGCGATCGACCAGATGGTCATCGCCGGCTGGACCGGCCGCGATCCGGTCGCGCGCGACAAGCACATTGCCGAGCTGCAGGAGATGGGTATCGCCCCGCCAGCCTCGACGCCGATCTACTATCGCGCCTCGGCGCGGCGCCTGACAATGGAAGACAGCATCGAGTGCACTGGCGGCGATTCCAGCGGCGAGGTCGAGTTCGTGCTGATCGGCTGGCAGGGTCGCATTTTCGTCGGCTGCGGCTCCGACCACACCGACCGCAAGGTCGAGGCCTACAACGTCACGGTGTCCAAGCAGATGTGCGACAAGCCGATCTCCTCAACGCTGTGGGAGCTCGAGGACGTCATCGGCCATTGGGACAGGATGATCCTGCGCTCCTGGGCCACCATCAAGGGCGAGCGCGTGCTCTACCAGGAGGGCACGCTCGACGCGATGCTTCCGGTGGTTGACTTGATCGCGCGTGGCTTCGAGAGTGGAAAATTCCCCGACGGCTGCGCCATGTTCGGCGGTACGTTTGCAGCGAAAGGCGGTATCCGCCCCGCCGACCGTTTCGATTTCGAGCTGGAAGATCCCGTGCTGAGGCGGACGATCAAGCACGGCTACGACGTGGTGACGCTGCCGGTGAGGGGCTAAGGCGCCTCCGCACCGTCATTGCGAGCGAAGCGAAGCAATCCAGACTGGTTCTGCGCAGGGATTCTGGATTGCTTCGTCGCAAGCGCTCCTCGCAATGACGGGGAGAGAGTCGGAAATCGGGTGGTAGAGGACGGGGCGGTCCTGCGAAGATCAGAGCCATGACAGCTACAGCACGCAAATTGCGTCAATCTGCGGCAGCCGACCCCGCCGCTCATGTCGATACCCTCGACTGGCCCCAGATCACCGCCGAACTCGACACGCACGGCTGCGCTGTCCTGAAGGGCCTGCTCACGCCGGACCAATGCCGCGCCGTCGCCGCGCTCTATCCCGACGACGCCAACTTCCGCAGCCGCATCGTCATGGGCCGCCACGGCTTTGGCCGCGGCGAGTACAAATATTTCTCCTACCCGCTGCCCGACCTGATCGCGCAATTGCGCCCGGCGCTCTACGCGCATCTCCAGGGCGTCGCCAATCGCTGGAACGAGGCGATGGGAATCGACATCCGCTACCCCGCCGAACACGCAGCGTTCCTGAAGCGCTGCCACCAGGCAGGGCAGGCGCGGCCGACGCCGCTGCTGCTGCAATATGAAGCCGGCGATTTCAACTGCCTGCATCAGGATCTCTATGGCGAGCACGTGTTCCCGCTGCAGGTCGCGATCCTCTTGTCCGAGCCCGGCCGCGATTTTGCCGGCGGCGAGTTCGTGCTGACCGAGCAGCGCCCGCGCATGCAGTCCCGTGCCGAGGTGGTTCCGCTCGCGCAGGGCGACGCGGTCGCCTTCGCTGTGCATCACCGTCCGGTGCAGGGGACACGCGGCACCTACCGCGTTAATCTCCGCCATGGCGTCAGCCGGATTCGCTCTGGCCAGCGCCACACGCTGGGTGTGATCTTTCACGATGCCAAATAAGCGCTGCCGCTGATGGCGGATTTGTTCGATAGCGTCGCCGAAGCCCAGCCGTCGCGCGAGGAGATCGCAGACGGCGCCGTGCTGTTGCGCGGCTTCGTCAAGCCGATCGAAAGCGAGTTGATCGAAGCGGTGCGCGCCATCGTGGCGCAGTCGCCGTTCCGCCGCATGACCACGCCCGGCGGTCATTTGATGTCGGTCGCCATGACCAATTGCGGCGAGCGCGGCTGGATCACCGATCATACCGGTTACCGCTATGATCCGATCGACCCGAAAACCGGTGCGCCATGGCCCGCCATGCCGTCCGTGCTGCGTGATCTCGCCGGCCGTGCGGCCGAGCAGGGCAGTTTCAAAGACTTCGCGCCCGATGCCTGCCTCGTCAACCGCTACGAGCCCGGCACGCGGCTGTCATTGCATCAGGACAAGGACGAGCTGGATTATTCGGCGCCGATCGTCTCGGTCTCGCTCGGCCTGCCCGCGACGTTCCTGTTCGGCGGCATGGCACGCAACGACAAGCCGCGTCGCTTCCGGCTCGTCCATGGCGATGTCGTAGTCTGGGGCGGGCCGTCACGGCTCGCCTATCACGGCGTCGCGCCGCTCGCCGACGGCGAGCATGCGCTGCTCGGGCGCACGCGGGTCAATCTGACCTTCCGCAGGACGCGCTAGTCGATCTCCTCATCCTGAGGAGCGCGCCAGTTGGCGCGCGTCTCGAAGGATGAAGGCCGAGCTGCAGCAGCGGGGCCTTCATGGTTCGAGACGGCGCTCACGCGCCTCCTCACCATGAGGATCGTCATCACGGCTTCGGCGGGTGAATGAACGCCCACGGGCTGACTTCCGAATCCCGCGTCACTTCCACCGAGATCAGATACGGCCCGCCATGGGCCAGCGCCGTCTCCATCGCCGCCTTGAACTGGTCCGGCGCGGTGACGCGTGCAGCCGCGACGCCAAAGGACTCCGCGAGCTTGACGAAATCCGGATTGACCAGGTCGGACGCCACCACGCGGCCGTCAAAACGTTCGCGCTGGTCGCGGCGGACATTGCCGTAGGCGTTGTTGTTGAACACCAGCGTCACCACGCCGATGTTGAACTGCACGGCGGTGGCGAGCTCCTGCACGCCGAACATGAAGCCGCCATCGCCGGTGATCGCCACCACCGGCTTGTCGGGATTGGCGACCTTGGCCCCGAGCGCGGTGGGGAAGCCCGAGCCGAGCGTGCCCTGATAGCCTGATGTGATGAAGGTGCGCGGCTCGTAGATCGGAAAGCCGTACCAGGAGGCGAAGCCGAACTGGGACAATTCATCGGTCACGATCGCGTTCGCCGGCAGCACCTCGCGCAGGATGTTGAGATAGGCCATCTGCGGCTGGATGCGCTGGATCTCGGCTTGGGCCGTCGCAGTCGCCTCGCGGATGTCTCCCCGCCGGCCGCTGGTCCTCGCATAGCCGGCCTTCTTCACGGCTGTGACGAGATCGGCCGTGCCGGCTTTGGCGTCGGCGACGATAGCGACATCGGAGGCAAGCCGTCGCATCTCGGCCGGGTCGATATCGACACGAATGGATTTCAGCCCCTTCGGCTGATACGGCCAGCGGAAGCCCGACGCCGGCAGCTCGGCGCGCGTGCCGATCGCGATCATCAGATCGGTCGTCGGCCACAGCTTGTAGGCCGCCGCCATGGTCAGGCCGAGCTCATGCGCATTGGAGACGATGCCGCGGCCGCTGCGGAAGGCGACGACAGGCGCGTCGATCATCTCGGCGAGTTCGAGAATCTCCTCGCGCGCTTCGATCGCGCCGCTGCCGACGAAGATCATCGGCGCCTTGCTGTTCCTGATCAGCGCGGCCGCCTGCTTGATCATATCAGGATCGGGCCGCGGCGCGGGCAAGGGATCCAGCACCTGTGCGGCGGCCGTGTCCGCGCGCTGGGTGAAGACGTCCCAGGGCATCTCGACCGAGGCGGGGCCGCGCCGTCCGGACGTCATCTCCTGGAAGGCGCGCGCAACCGTGGTTGGCGCGTTGCCGGGATATTCGATGCGGTCCGCCCATTTCACATAGGTGCGCAAGGTCGCGAGCTGGTCCGGCATCTCGTGCAGATGGCCGCGGCCCTTGCCGAGAAATTGCGTCGGCACCTGGCCGGTGACGCATAGCACCGGCTCGTTGCAGCCGAAGGCGGTGAGCAGCGCGGCGCTGGCGTTGAGCACGCCGGGACCCGGCACCACGCTGAACACGCCGGGCCTGCCGCTGGAGCGGGCATAGCCGAATGCCATGTAGCCGCAGGCCTGCTCGTGCCGCGCGCCAATCACCTTGAGCTGCGCCTGGTGGAAGGCGTCGAACAGGCCGTAGACCTGCGCGCCGGGCAGTCCGAACACGGTGTCGACGCCGTGGGCGACAAGGCCGCTTACGATCGCTTCGCCGCCGGTGAGGGTGGTCATGGCACTATTCCATTTCAATCAGTGTTCAGGCTTCGTCGACGACGCCGTTGCGTAAGGTTCCGATGCCCTCGGCCGCGATTTCAACGACATCGCCGGGCTTCAGATAACGCGGCGGATCGAACCGCGCCCCGGCGCCGGTGGGCGTGCCCGTGACGATGACGTCGCCGGGAACGAGCGTTGCGAAGGTCGAGATATAGCTGATGAGATAGCGGAACGGAAACATCAGCCTGCTGGTGCGGTCGTCCTGCCGCAGCTCGCCGTTGACATGCGTGGTGAGGCGGATGTCGGCGATCTGCGATTCCTGCGTGTAGGGCACCAGCCACGGGCCGAGGCTGCCGCTGGAATCGAAGTTCTTGCCCTGCGTGACATTGAACTTGGCATGGCGCAGCCAGTCGCGCACCGAGCCTTCGTTGCAGAGCGTCAGCGCGGCGATGTAGTCGAGCGCAGAACTTTCAGCAATGTGCCGGCCCGCCTTGCCGATCACCAGCACGATCTCGCCCTCATAGTCGAGCTGCGCGGAGGCGCGCGGGCGCACCAGCGGCGTGTCATGGCCGACGAAGGAGCGCGGCGAGCGCATGAACATGCTCGGATATTTCGGCGCGTCCTGGCCGTCCTTGTACTCGGCATTGCGATCAGGATAGTTGACGCCGATGCAGATGATCTTTTCCGGCGCGGGCACCGGCGGCAGCCAGGTGACGTCACCGAGCGCGTGATCGGGCGTGCGGCCGGCGGCCTCCTCGGCGAGGCTCGCGAGCTTTCCTGCCGCGATTACCTCGCGCAGCGTCGGATAGTCTTTGGCGTGGCGAAGGGAGAGATCGACGATGCCGTCGTCGACGACGGCGCCGTAGCGGATTGCACCCTTGACGGAATAGGTGGAGAGGTGAGGGAGGGTCATTGCTTAATCCGCCACCAACACGTCGGCCACGAACTTCGGCTCACGCACGGCTTGCCCGGAGAACGGCGAGCCCTGCTCGAACCAGGAGCGCGGGGCGGGCGCACCCCACAATGTCTGGCGACGCGGATCGCGCAGCGACCAGCGCAGCGGCTCGTGGTCGTGATCGCCGGTGAAATAGTCGCTGGTATAGAGCTCCAGACGGTGTCCATCGGGATCGCGAACATAAAGGAAGAACGCGTTCGAGATGCCGTGGCGGCCGGGACCACGCTCGATGTTCTTCACGAAGCCCTGCGAGGCCATGACGTCGCAGAGATGGATGATGTTCATCGCCGTCGGCGTCCAGTACGCGAAGTGGTGCAGCCGCGGGCCCTTGCCGTTGGTGATGGCGAAATCGTGGACATTGCCCTTGCGATGCATCCAGGCCGCGGCGATGCGCCCGTTCGGTCCGTCCTCCTCGGCGTATTCGGTGAGGCGAAAGCCGAGCCGGGCATAGAATTCAACGGTGTCCTGCACCTCGGCGGCGAAAACGTTGAAATGGTCGAGCCGCTGCGGATGGCAGCCCCTGTAGAGGTCGTAGCGGCGCAGCAGATGCGGCCGCCGCTCCATCGATGCATACAGCTCGATCTGGAAGCCGAAGGGATCGGTGAATTGCAGCGTCCGGCCCTGGAAGGGCTGATCGGCGAAGGCGTAGCCCAGGCCGTTCTCGGACAGGAACTTTGCGGCCTTGTCCAGATCCCCGTCATTGCCGACCTTGAAACCGAGCCGGTTGCAGGCAGGCGCCGCCGCCTTGCGCAACACCAGTGAGTGATGCTGATGTTCCTCAGCGGCGCGCAAATAGACGACCTTGTCGTCGGCGTCCTCGACATGCAGGCCGACAACGCTTTCATAGAACTCGCGGCTGAGCTTCAGATCGGTCACGTCCAGCACGGCGTGGCTGGAGCGGATGATGTTGAACGGCGGCTCGAAGATATGTTGCGGTACGGGCATTGCGTTTCCCCTCTCGGCCCTTGTCATTCCGGGGCGCGGAGCGCGAGCCCGGAATCCATTCTTCCACTAACTCTGCTGCGCGATGGATTCCGGGTTCGGCTCTTCGAGCCGCCCCGGAATGGCAGTTAAATTCCCAGCTTCTGAATCTTGTGCGTGCCCCGCGCCAGCGAGACGTGCTTGGTTTCCATGTAGAAGTCGAACGAATAGTCGCCGCCGTCGCGGCCGATGCCTGAAGCCTTCATGCCGCCGAACGGCGTCGGCAGATGGCGGACGTTTTCCGAGTTCAGCCAGATCATGCCGGCCTCCAGCGCATCCGCGACACGCAACGCGCGGCCGACATCGTTGGTCCAGACATAGCCGGTCAGGCCGTAGCGAATGTCGTTGGCGATCTCGATCGCGCCTGCTTCGTCCTTGAAGGGCAGCACGGTGAGGAAGGGGCCGAACACCTCTTCCTGCGCCACGCGCATCTTGCCGTGTGCGCCGGTCACCAAAGTCGGCTCGACATAATGTCCGCCACCCGGGCCGTCATAGGCCTTGCCGCCCACGGCAATCGTCGCGCCGTCCTGGCGTGCGACGTCGAAATAGGAGCAGACCTTCGCCAGATGCCGCTCATGAATCAGCGGGCCGATCTCGGTGGCGGGATCGAGGGGATGACCGACCTTCAGCGCCTTGACGCGCGCTGTCAGCTTCTCCACGAATTTCTCCGCGATGCCGGCTTGGATCAGCAGGCGGCTCGACGACGTGCAGCGCTCGCCGTTGAGCGAGTAGATCATGAACACGACGGCATCGAGCGCGCGGTCGAGATCGGCGTCGTCGAACACGATCACCGGGTTCTTGCCGCCGAGTTCGAAATGCACGCGCTTCAGGGTCGGCGCGCCCTGAATCATGATCGCGGATCCCGTCGAGCTTTCGCCGACGAAGCCGATCGCCTTGATGGCGGGATGCTCGGTCAGCGCCTTGCCGGCCTCTTCGCCAAAGCCGTGCACGGTGTTGAGCACGCCGTCGGGCACGCCGGCTTCCTTGACGAGCTTCGCGAGAATAGCCGCCGTGATCGGCGACCACTCCGCCGGCTTGTGCACGACGGTGCATCCCGCCGCGAGGGCAGGCGCGATCTTCCAGGTCGAGAGCATGAACGGCGTATTCCACGGCGTGATAACGCCGACCGGGCCGATCGGCACGCGGGTCGAGACGTTCCAATGCTCGTCGCTCGGCGTGTTCTGGCCGTCGCGCGCCTCGCCGCATCGATCGGCAAAGAAGCGGAAGTTCTCGGCGGCGCGGATCGCAGCCTTGGCCATGAAGCGATAGGCCTGGCCGGTGTCGATGCATTCGAGCACCGCGATGTCCTCGGCATTGTCCTCGATGGCGTCGGCGACGCGATGCAGCAGCTTCTTCCGCATCGCTGGGCCCATGTCGCGCCAGGATTTGAAGGCGAGGGCGGCAGCGGTGGCGGCGCGATCGACGTCCTCGGCATTGCCGCGGGCGACGCTCGCGAGCGTGGCGCCGTCGACCGGCGATTTCGTCTCGAAGGTCTCGCCCGAGATTGACGGCACGATCTTGCCGTCGATCATGTGGCCGATGCCGTCTGCACGCAGCCTCTTCAGCAGCGGCGCGACGCGGTCGCGGTTGGCCTGGAACACATCGGTTTTCGGCGTGGGCTTATCCATGGGCGGCCTCCGCTTTCAGGGCGTCGTGGATGTTGTTGCGCTTCCAGCTCGTGTCCTTGTCGTTGATCTGCATGTCGAACGAGAGCGCGAATTTCGAGCTTGCGAAGACGGGATCGAGATGGCGGGAGAGCGCCTGGAAGATTTGCTCGCCGGCTTTCTTGCGGGTGGCAAGTTCACGGCCTTCGCCGATGCGCAGCACCATGTCGAGAAAGCCGTAGTCCTGCCGCGCGTCCGCAATCGCATAATGCTCGCATCTGACGGCGCGGACGCGGATGCCCCCGAGCGGGAAGATGCCGGTCTCGACCGCCGCCTTGCGCACCACCTCGCACGCCGCGCCGATGTCGAGGCGGTCGTCGAGATTGGCCGAATATTCGATCGTGAAATGCGGCATCGCGGTTTCACTCCCTGTTTTTTTGTTCGTCTAGGCGAAGTAGCAGCTCACCGAGCCGTAGGCGCCATAATCGGCTTGAATTGTGTCGCCCTTGCGGGTCTCGATCGGACGGATGAAGGAGCCGGCCAGCACGATTTGTCCGGGCTCGAGCGCAAGGCCAAGCGGCGCGATCTTGTTGGCGAGCCAGGCAACAGCCGTTGCGGGATGATTGAGCACGCCGGCGGCAAGGCCAGTCTCTTCGAGCTGGCCATTCTTGAAACAGAGCGCGCCGATCCAGCGCAAATCGGCATCCAGCGGGCGGATCGGCCGTCCGCCGAGCACGATGCCGGCGTTCGCCGCGTTGTCGGCAATGGTGTCGAAGATTTTTCGCGTCGCCTTGGTCTGGGGATCGATGCGCTCGATGCGCGTGTCCAGAATCTCCAGCGCCGGCACCACGAAGTCGGTGGCGTTGAGCACGTCGAATAGCGTGCAGTCGGGGCCCGCGAGGCGCTTGCTCATGACGAAGGCGAGCTCGGCTTCCACGCGCGTCGCGATGAAGCGCTCCGTCGGGACGAGGCCACCATCGGCAAAGAACATGTCGTCGAGCAACACGCCGGAATCCGGCTCGTTGATCCCAAGCGCGCTCTGCATCGCCTTCGAGGTCAGGCCGATCTTGTGTCCCTTGACGACGCGCCCCTCGGCGATCTTGACCTCGACCCAGGCCTTCTGAATCGCGTAGGCGTCAGCGATGCTGATGTCGGGAAAGTCCTGCGAGAGCTGCCGGATCTGCGTACGGGTCTTCTCCGCCTGATGCAGACGGTTCGCGCAAGCTCGGATATCGTCGTTTGAAAGCGCCATGTGTAATCTTACAAATCGTGGTGCCGGAAGATACTTAACATGTTAAGTGAATGCGTCAAACACAATTTGGCTTGCTGCACTGCAAACGTTTCGCAGCTTGAAGGGGCGTCATGGTGAAGAGACCGGCTGATCTTGCGAACGGAAGCGAGCCCGCCGTGCGGCAGGTGCCGATGCGCGACTTCTCGCGTTCGCTGCCGATGTCGCTGCTGCGGGCGCGCGAAGCGGTGATGCGGCAATTCCGTCCCTCCTTGCGTGAGCATGGCCTGACCGAGCAGCAATGGCGCATCCTGCGCGCGCTCGCGGCGATCGACACGGTCGAGGTCACGGAACTCGCGCGCACGGCGTTCCTGCTCGGACCGAGCCTCTCGCGCATCCTGCGCGATCTGGAGGCGCGCAGCCTGATCGAGCGCAAGACCGCGAAGGCGGACCAGCGCCGCAGCATGGTTTCGATCTCGGAAAAAGGCGTGAAGCTGATGGCCTCGGTGGCGCCGTCCTCCGAAGCGATCTATGCGGAGATCACGCGACGCTTCGGCGCACGCAAGCTCGTCGAGTTGCAGGAGATGCTCGGCGAACTCGAACAGAGTCTCGCAGGGCTCGGCGCAAGCGAGGAGGCAAGTGCCGAGGAGTGAAAGCAGATATGCGCAAGCGCGTAGCGACAGCAATGGACATTGACGCGCTTTTTCGCTCAAAGTGCCGCCCAAGCCGATAGCTCGAAAATCGGCGCGCCGGAACGGATAGCGCCGTCTTTGCCAAGTGAAACCTTGCGTCATCGCGAGCGTAGCGCGGCAGTCGGGTTCGCGCTAATAACGGCATCGTGCTGTCGCGGCGCTCGTCATGGTGACGAAGGTCCAAAACAAAGAAGGAAGGCAACGTGGCGAACAAGGTCAAGGAAATCTGGAAGTCGGGCAAGGCCGTGGTCAACGCGTGGCTCGCGATTCCCTCCGGCTTCTCGGCCGAGATGATCGCGCAATGCGGCTTCGACAGCGTCACCGTCGACATGCAGCACGGCGTGCAGGATTATCTGTCGATGGTGCAGTGCTTCCAGGCGATGGACAAGCATCCGATCACGCCGATGGTCCGAGTGCCCTGGAACGAGCCCGGCATCATCGGCAAGGTGCTCGATGGCGGCGCCTACGGCGTGATCTGCCCGATGGTCAACACGCCGCAGGAAGCCAGGAACCTCGTCTCCTATTCCAAGTACCCGCCGAAGGGCGTGCGCTCCAACGGTCCGATCCGCGCCGGCATGTATGGCACCGCGGGCTCCTACCAGAAGACGGCGAACGACGACATCGTGCTGCTGCCGATGATGGAGACCAGGACAGCGGTCGAGAACATGGAAGCGATCTTCGACGTCGAAGGCATCGACGGCGTCTATATCGGCCCGTCCGACCTCGGCTTCTCCTACGGCCTCGAACCGAAGCTCGATCGCACCGAGCCCGAAATCCTCGCGATCTACGAGAAGATCGTCAAGGAGTGCGGCAAGCGCGGCCTCAACCCCGGCATCCATTGCAGCGGCGCCGAAGGTGCCGCGCGCGCCATCAACATGGGCTTCAAGCTGGTGACGCTGTCGAACGAGGTCGGCCTGATGACGACCTACGCCAAGATGCAGGTCAACGCCACCCGGAAGGATTCCGGCGGCAAGGCCTGAGAACTCTCTGTGTCCCGGACGCGGTGCGGCGCGTAGCGCCGCTCCGCAGAGCCGGGACCCAGAAGCCAGTGAAGCACATTACGTAAACAACTGGGGCCCCGGCTCAGCAGCGCACCGTTTCACGCTGCGCTGCGTCCGGGGCATGATAGTTTCGATACAGGAGACATCCCATGACCATCAGCCCCGTCATTCGCCTGCATCCCGATGATGGCGTGCTGATCGCGCGCGCAAGCCTGCCGCCGGGAACATCGGTGGCCGACGGCGTGACCACGGTCGAGCGCATTCCTTCCGGCCACAAGGTCGCGATCAAGCCGATCGCAGTCGGCGAGCCGGTGATACGTTATGGCCAGATCATCGGGTTTGCGACGGTGCCGATCGCGCCGGGCCAGCACGTGCACGTGCAGAACTGCGGCATGGGCGATTTCGCCAAGGACTATGCCTATTGCGCCGACGTCAAGCCGACGCCGAATTTCGATCTGCCGGCGAGCTTCGAGGGCATCCGCCGCCCGGACGGTCGCGTTGCCACGCGCAACTATATCGGCATCCTGACCTCGGTGAATTGCAGCGCGCATGTCGCAAGCCTCGTCGCCGACGTGTTCAAGAAAAATCCGTTCACCGGCGACAATCCGCTGGCCGATTTCCCCAATGTCGACGGCGTGGTCGCGCTGACCCACAAGACCGGCTGCGGCATGACGCAGAACGAGCCCCTGGCGCTGCTCCGCCGTACGCTCGGCGGCTATGCACGGCACGTGAACTTCTCTCATGTGATCGTACTCGGCCTCGGCTGCGAGGTGAATCAGATCGGCGGCCTGATGGAAGAACAGAAGCTCGCCGGCCGCCTGCGCGCGATGGACATCCAGGAGGTCGGCGGCACCCGCAAGACGGTGGAAGCGGGCATCGCCTTCGTGCGCGAGGCGCTCGCGGAGTCCAACAAGGTCAAGCGCGAGTCCGTGCCGGTGAGCGAGCTCACCGTGGCGCTGCAATGCGGCGGCTCGGATGGCTATTCCGGTGTCTCCGCCAACCCGGCGCTCGGTGCGGCCAGCGATCTCATCGTGCGTCATGGCGGCACCGTGATCCTGTCGGAGACGCCGGAGACCTATGGCGCCGAGCATCTGCTGACGCGCCGCGCCGTCAGCCGCGAGGTCGGCGAGAAGCTGGTCGATCTCATGCGCTGGTGGGACGAATACACGACGCGCGAAGGCGCCGAGATGAACGCCAATCCGAGCCCGGGCAACAAGGCCGGCGGTCTCACCACCATTTTGGAGAAGTCGCTCGGCGCGATGGCGAAGGCCGGCACCACCAACCTCGTCGAAGTGCTGCGCTACGCCGAACCCATTACCAAGAAGGGTTTCGTCTTCATGGACACGCCCGGCTACGATCCCGTTGCCGCGACCGGGCAGGTCGCCGGCGGCGCCAATCTGGTCTGCTTCACCACGGGCCGCGGCAGCGTGTTCGGCTGCAAGCCGGCGCCCTCGATCAAGCTCGCCACCAACACGCCCATGTACAAGCGCATGGAAGAGGACATGGACGTCAATTGCGGCACCATCCTCGAAGGCGAGGAGAGCGTCCAGCAGTGCGGCCAGCGCATTTTCGATCTCATCCTCAAGACCGCGTCCGGACAGCCGACCAAGAGCGAGAGTTTTGATTTCGGCGGCGCCGAGTTCGCGCCATGGGTGCTGGGCGCGACGATGTAACCTCGTTGTTGCGCGCCGGCGGTAGCCCGACACTACAAGCGATGCTCCTAAGTAATGATACGGAGCCGTCAAGTGATCACGGGGGTTCCCGCGGTCACACCTGATTAACATCTTCTGCCGTAATCCCTGGGAGGATGCGAGCTCCACTCATTTGGAGCGTTCGCCCTTCGTGAGGATTCGTCAACGATGACGCGTGCGATACGGCCGACCGGCGTGGAAAATCTCCTCGGAGAGGAGGAGCTGATCGTGTCGAAGACCGACCTCAAGGGCCGCATCACCTACGCCAACGATGTCTTCATCCGTATGGCGCAGTACTCCTGGAAGGAGCTGATGGGCGCCCCCCACAGCCTGATCCGCCACCCCGAGATGCCACGCTCCGTCTTCAAGCTGCTGTGGGACACGCTCCAGTCCAGGCAGGAGATCTTCGCCTACGTCGTCAACCTCGCGAAGGACGGCAGCCATTACTGGGTGTTCGCCCACGTCACGCCGACATTCGACGAGCGTGGCGATATCGTCGGCTATCACTCCAACCGTCGCAGACCCGATCCCGCGCAGATCGAGCGTATCAAGCCGATCTACAAGGCGCTGTGCGCGGAAGAGGCGCGGCATGCCAATGCCAAGGACGGCATGCATGCGAGCTTCGAGGCGATGGTCGGGCTGCTCAAGCAACAGGGTGTCGGTTACGATGAATTTGTGCTCTCTCTCTAAGGCGCAGGGAGCGACCGCGCTCGCATCCGTTCTTGCCGTCGTCGCGTTCGTGCTCTCGCTCGCCGGTACGACCGGAGTTTCCGGCGCGGCGTTGCTTGGCGTCACGGTCGTGCTGCTCGTCTATGCCGTCTGGTGCCAGCACCGCACGGCGGTGGCCGTCGACGAGGTGGCAGGCGTGTGCCGCAAGGCCGCAGGTGGCGACCTCGAGGCGCGCATCCTCAGCATCCGCCAGGCCGGACGGATCGGCGCCATTCAGAAGTCGGTCAACGACATGCTCGACATCACCGATGCCTATTTGCGGGAAGCTTCTGCGTCGATGGACTATGCAAGCCGCGGCAAATATTTCCGCAAGATCCTCGCGCGCGGATTACCCGGCTCGTTCCGCCGTTCAGCCACCGTCATCAATTCCGGCACCGACAGCCTCGGCCGTCGCGTGGTCGAGATCGCGGACCTCGCAAAGCAGTTCGGCACCCATCTCGACCAGATCGCCGGCACTCTGATGGGCGCGGCAACCGATCTCGAATCCGACGCCGGCCAGATGGCGGCGGCGGCCGAGAAGACCAGCCAACAGACGTCCGGCGTGCTCAGTGCGTCCGACCAGGCCTCGCGCAACGTCGCCACCGTCGCCAGCGCCGCAGAGCAGCTCGCATCATCGATCGCCGAGATCAGCCGGCAGGTGGCCGGTTCGACCACGAGCACGGGGCGGGCGGTGAACGAAGCCAATCGTGCCGGCAGCGAGATTCGCATGCTTGCGGATGCAGCGATGCGGATTGGCGACGTGGTCAAGCTGATCAGCGAGATCGCCGAGCAGACCAATCTCTTGGCGCTCAACGCCACCATCGAGGCCGCGCGGGCAGGCGAGGCCGGCCGCGGCTTCGCCGTGGTCGCATCCGAGGTCAAGAGCCTCGCCAACCAGACCGCGAAGGCGACCGAGGAGATCAGCGCCAAAGTCGGCGAGATGCAGCAATCGACCACCAATTCGGTCGCCGCCGTCGAGGCAATCGCGCAGACCATCACCGAGATCAACGGCATCACCGCCTCGATCGCGGCCTCGATCGAGCAGCAGGGTCTCGCCACCCGTGAGATCGCCCGCAACGTCCAGGAAGCCTCGGCCGGTACCTCGCAAATGTCCTCCAACGTCACCGGCATCGGCGAAGCCGCCGCCGACACCGGCCGTGTGGCGAGCCGCGTCAACAGCGCCTCCGAACGCGTCCATGGCGAGGTCGAGACGCTCCGGCGCGAGGTGACGCAATTCCTGCAACGGCTGACGTCAGCGGCGTAGGGCCTTCGATGCAGATGCACTCTGCTAACCCTCTCCGCTTGTGGGAGAGGGTGGCTCGCCGCTCAGCAGGGAGACGGGCGAGGGGTCTCTCTCCGCGCGCACCTCTCACGCCGGAATTCGCGGAGACGTACCCCTCATCCGGCGCTTCGCGCCACCTTCTCCCACAAGGGGCCTGTTGCGTAATCCGTCAATTGTGATTCTCTAGGGCAAAGCCTTGGAGGAATGACGATGGCGGTGAAGCAGACGGGGCAGCCGAGTTTTATTGAGGCTTGGCTCCCGAAGGGAGCAGGTGCCAATGCA